>JAUYSN010000208.1 GCA_030696235.1 Sulfuricella sp.
ATGGCGAGCTCGACGACCTCTTCATTGCTCGCAGCTATGGCTCGCCCTCCTACAATGTCTGCGTCGTGGTGGACGACGGGGACATGAACATCACCCACGTCATCCGCGGCGACGACCACCTCAACAATACCCCGCGCCAGATCAACATCCTCAAGGCGCTGAACGCGCCGCTGCCACAGTATGCCCATGTGCCGATGATTCTGGGCCACGACGGCGAGCGCCTGTCGAAGCGCCATGGCGCGGTCAGCGTGATGCAGTACCTGGAAGACGGCTACCTGCCGGAGGCGCTGCTGAATTACCTGGCGCGCCTGGGCTGGGCGCACGGTGATGAAGAAGTGTTCGACCTCGACCAGTTCGTCGAATGGTTCGACCTCGATTCAATCTCGAAATCGCCGGCCAAGTTCAATCCGGAAAAACTGCTCTGGCTCAACCAGCAATACCTCAAGAAGACCGACAGCAAACGCCTGTCCGAGCTGGTCCTGCCGTTCCTGGAAACAGACTGCTGCGACCCCGAAACCGGGCCGCACATGGAAGAGGTCATCGACCTGCTCAAGGAGCGTGTTAACACCGTCGAAGAGCTTGCCGACGCCGCCGTGTATTTCTACCGGCCGTTGACGCCCTCACCCGAACTGATGGCAGAGCACATCACACCGGAAATCATTCCGATAGTCCGTGAATTGCAGGAAAAACTGGGCCAGGTGGAATGGAACAAACAGTCCATCAATAGCCTGATGAAATCGGTCGTGGCCGAGCACGGCCTGAAATTCCCCAAGCTGGCGATGCCGCTGCGCCTGCTCGTCACCGGAGAAACGCAAACACCTTCGGTGGATGCTGTGTTAGAATTGATCGGTCGCGAGGAAACCCTGAAACGGATTTCAACGCACATGAAAAGCTTTGCATAGGTGCACAATCCTGTTGACAAGCAACCCCAGCGCCAAGTATAGTGGCGGCCTTTCGGGGGTATAGCTCAGCTGGGAGAGCGCTTGCATGGCATGCAAGAGGTCAGCGGTTCGATCCCGCTTACCTCCACCAAGTTTAGGTCCCCATCGTCTAGAGGCCTAGGACACCGCCCTTTCACGGCGATAACACGAGTTCGAATCTCGTTGGGGACGCCAGTCTAATCAGGGGCCTGGAGAAATCCGGGCCCCTTGATTTTGCACCGCGCTTGATGGGTGCTTAATCCAGCAGTTTGGAGTGGTAGTTCAGTTGGTTAGAATACCGGCCTGTCACGCCGGGGGTCGCGGGTTCGAGTCCCGTCCACTCCGCCAACATCGAAAAAAGCCAGCCTAACCGGCTGGCTTTTTTCATTTCAGACACGCCTTCTTAATAAGCCTGCAAATCGGCGCCATCGATGTCGAGCGAATGCCGCCAGAACTGGTCATCGCGGTCGAACAGGCGGTAGGTGCCGCGCGGCCCCCAACTGCCGGCGGGGTAGGCGTTGATGAAATCGCGCTCCATCGACCAGACTTTCAGCACCGGATCCACGACGCGCCACGCCGACTCCACCTCGTCGATGCGCAGGAATAGCGAGTGATCGCCCAGCATGACATCCAGCAGCAATCCTTCGTAGGCATCGTAATCCTCTTCACCGCCCTTGTGGTAAGTCGCATCCAGGCTAATCGTGCGCGTATTCAGATCCAGCCCCGGAACTTTGACCTGGAGTTCCATTTTCAGGCAATCATTGGGCTGGATGCCCAGCAAAATCCAGTTGGGGTGCGAGCGCTCATGCTGAGCTTGTCGCAGCAGGTTCTGCGGCGGATTTTTGAAGCGGATGCTGATCGCCGAACTGTTTTCCGCCATGCGCTTGCCGGTGCGCAAGTAAAACGGCACGCCCGCCCAGCGCCAGTTGTCGACGAACAGCTTCAGCGCGGCATAGGTTTCGGTGACACTGTCCGGCGCCACACCGGGCGCCTCCATATAGCCCGGAACCGTCTTGCCGTCCACGCTGCCGCTCGCATACTGGCCGCGGAAAGCGTGGGCATGCACCGCATTCTGCGTAATCGGACGGATCGCCTTGAGCACTTTGACTTTTTCGTCGCGCAAATGCTCAGGGGTCATGCTCACAGGCGGCTCCATCGCCACCAGCGCGAGCAACTGCAATAGATGGCTCTGGATCATATCGCGTAGCGCGCCGGCATTTTCATAGTAATCGGTGCGCCCTTCCACGCCCAGGGTTTCGGACTGGGTAATTTGCACGTGGTCGATGTAATGATGGTTCCACAGCGGTTCCAGCAACAGGTTAGCGAAGCGGAACACCATGATATTTTGCACCGTGCCTTTACCGAGGTAATGGTCGATACGGTAAATCTGCGACTCGTCGAGATGCTTGTACAGGCCGCTCTGCAAGGTTTGCGCGCTCAACAGATCATGGCCGAAGGGCTTTTCTATGACGACGCGACGCCAGCCATGTTTCTGCTTGAGCAGGTCGACTTCGCTCAGCTTCTCGATGATGCCGGGGAATTCCGATGGCCGCACCGACATGTAGAACACCACATTGGGTGGGAAAGCGGAGTCTTCGTCCAGCATCTTATGCAGTTTCTGATACGAGTCGGCATCGTCTGGCGGGTTGGGATGATAATGGAGCCTGGCACGGAATCGCTTGAACGCCTGTTCGTCGTAGCCCTTGGGATATTTGTCGTGCAGCATGGTCGACACTTCATCCAGCCACTGCTCGCGGTTCCACGGTTCCCGGCTGGAGGCGAGTATCACCATTTTTTCCGGCAAGCGCCCTGCCGTTTCAAGGCGAAACAGCGCGGGGATCAACTTGATCCGCGCCAAATTCCCTCCGGCGCCGAAAATCATCAGGGTGCAGGGTTCCAGGGTTTTCATTTTCCGTCCCCCGTCTGCTTCACCGCATGGCCCCCAAACGCGTTCCGCATCATGGAGAGCAAGCGGTACCCATAGCCGGTCTCATTCTGGCTGGCGAAGCGCATTTGCAGCGCCAAGGTCAGAACGGGTGCCGCCACGCCCTGCTCCACGGCCTCCACTACGGTCCAGCGCCCTTCGCCCGAGTCGGCCACATAGGGCGCGACCTTGTCCAGGGCTTGATCGTCCTGCAGCGCCTGCGCGGTCAGATCCAGCAGCCAGCTTCGCACCACTGAACTGTGCCGCCACAACTCGGTGATCTGCGCCAGATCGAGCGCAAATTCCTGCTTGCCGCGCAACAATTCCAGCCCTTCGGCCATCGCCTGCATCATGCCGTATTCGATGCCGTTGTGGATCATCTTGGTGAAATGCCCCGAGCCGATCGGGCCGACATGCGCCCAGCCGCGATCGGGGGCAGGAGCCAGGACCTTGAGTACCGGCTCCATGATCTTCGCGACTTCCGGGGTCGCCCCCACCATCAGGCAATAGCCGTTTTCCAGCCCCCAGATGCCGCCCGATGTGCCGGCGTCCATGAAGCCGATACCCTGCTCCGCCAGCCAGGCACCGCGGCGCTGGCTGTCCTTGTAATTGGAGTTTCCTCCATCGATGACAATATCGCCCTGGGCGAGCAGAGGAGCCAGCTCGCGGATTTGATTCTCGGTCGGCTCGCCGCTCGGCAACATGAGCCAGACCACGCGCGGCGACTGGAGTTGGGTTACCGCATCCGCCACGGAAGAAGCGGCAACCATGCCCTCTTCCGCAGCAAGACTGGCCACCACGTCCGGTGAGCGAGCGTAGCCGACCACTTCGATACCGCCACGACGCAGCCGCCGCACCATGTTGCCGCCCATTTTTCCCAATCCCACCATTGCCAGCCGCATCGCTCCCCCTTTATTGGTAATTTTATTCACTGAAGCCAATTGTATGACTTAAGGCATTGTTGAAGTGGAGCATACACGGTGCCTTCCCGCATCGTAAAGACGCATGACTCTTGAGTATCTCCAAGCCTCTGCATGAAAAAATAGTCGCCGCATTAACCTACTTAATTAACAGCTCACGACTACATATAATACCTGATTGTTTTAATCAACAATTAAGCTATATTTGCAATGTGGACATCGGCTATTGATATAGCCGCCTCAGAGGTAATCAATCTCAGGCACGGTGCCTGCGCGAGACGGAAACTTGTTCGCATACTCGACACAATACAAGCGGCCCGCTCCGATTTCGGAACGCCCGCCAAGGAGAGAAAAATGAAAGAAGCTCACATCAACTATTCAGGCATGGATCTGGACTACAAAATGGCAAGTGGACTGGCCGCCTCTTTTGCTGAAAAAGATCCTTACATCACCGAACCTGTCATGGTTGCCTGGCACGACAAGAAATCATCGCGGATGTCGCCAGTGATAGCAGGTGCCAACATCAATACACGCTGGCTCGATTACGGGGAAAGCCACGGCGGCAAACTTGAAGTTGACGTAAACGGTGAATTCGAATTCATCTTCGCCGATTCCAGCGCCTTTGATCAATATGGCCCCAGCCCATATATCACTCTGCACGACAACCTCGGCAACGAGTACCTTTGCCAGATCAATGCACTACGTGACCCGCACGATCCAAGCAAGGAAGCCTGCGTGGTTCTGGACGACTGGACCAGCAAGCTGACATAGGATCCATTAGTTTGCGGCTTCCATGTCGAGCCGTGCCAGTAAGTCAGTATGGCGTTTACCGCTATGGAGATACTTACCATGTCCGAGAACAATTCGCTTGTTGCTACATATGCAAACCACAGCCTGGCCAAGGCCACCGTCAAGAAATTGCAAAAAACCGGGCTCGACATGAGCAAGCTGTCCATCGTCGGCAAGGATGAGGACAAAATATTGGAAGGGGTAACGGTGGTCGGTGGCCTGTATGAACTTGGCGTGGGGCAATATAGCTGCATTTCCCGGGAAACCATTCCTGATTACGAAGCCGAATTAAAAGCCGACAGGCTGCTCCTCTTTTTTCACGGAACGGCCGATGAAATTGCCAAGGCCAAGAGCATAATTGATACAACCCACCCCGAAGGCTGGAATGGAAACGTAGGCTGCGCTGTGTACTACGGATGCCTTGATTAGACTGACACAAAGCCGGGCTAGGAAGCAATCAGTCCCTTCTCTATTGCATAAGCGGTCAGCATGGCCGCATTGTGCAAATCCAGCTTCTTCATCAGGTTGGAACGGTGCTTCTCGACTGTTTTTACACTCAGGCAGTAGTAATCGGCGATGTACTTGTTCGGGTGCCCTTCGGCCACCAGCTTCAACACCTCCCGTTCACGATGGGTCAGGGTATCCCACGGGCTCACCCCTACGGGGGCGTTGCCCATACCCAGGTAACCATTAACCACTTTCGACGAAATATCGGGGCTCAGATAGATCTTGCCGTTCAGCACACTACGAACCGCT
The DNA here is from genome assembly GCA_030696235.1 of Sulfuricella sp. GTDB lineage: Bacteria > Pseudomonadota > Gammaproteobacteria > Burkholderiales > Sulfuricellaceae > Sulfuricella. The sequence continues at coordinate 5,310 of JAUYSN010000208.1, forward strand.
ATGCGCAGTTCGTCATGCGTCGCATCCTTGAGGATATAGCCGTCGGCTCCAGCCCGCAGGCTCTCGTGGATATATTCATCCGTCTTGTGGATAGTGAGCACCAGGACGCGAGTTCCCGGATAGCGTCGCTTGATATCCATGATGGCTTCGATGCCATTCATGCCCGGCATGGACAGATCCATCAGGACAAGATGCGGCGCCAATAATCCAACCGCCTGGACGGCATCACGGCCATTGTCCGCTTCACCGACAATCTCGATATTCGGGTCCTGCAACAGTAGAGCCCGGAGACCGGCCCTTAGCAGAGCATGGTCTTCAACAATCAGAATACGCCGCTTTTCGTTCATGACGTCCTCGACGCCATGACTAGCGGCCACGACACACTGATTCGGGTTCCCTGCCCGAGCGCTGACACCAGCTCATAACGGCCCCCTGAAAGTTTGGCGCGCTCTTTCATGCTCAGGAGGCCGAGGCCCTTGTCGAGAGGGCAGTAGTTGGCCGTCTCCGCGGCATCGAACCCGACCCCGTCATCCTCGATCGAGAGATGAAGCGCATCACCGGCTTTCTTCAGACTCACCCGGATGCGGCTGGCATGGGCATGCTTGACGATATTGCTGGTTGCTTCCTGAATGATGCGAAAGATCGTGATCTTGAGCGGAACGGGCACGTTTTCTTCCTCGATACCGAAATCCTTTTCCACTTCCATGTCCTGGCAAACCGTTCCAAACTCCCTGAAGAACCACGACAGCGTGGCAAGAATACCGAGATCGTCGAGGATCGAGGGGCGCAGATCCATGGCAACACGGCGTACCTCCCCGAGCGCATCCTTGACCTTGGGTATCAACCGCCGCAGCGATTCCGCCGCCACATCGGGTTCATTCCCGGCCAGCAACAGCAACGACTCATCCAGTGAAATCTTGATCATGGTTAGCGACTGGCCGAGCACGTCATGCAAATCGGTAGCAATCCGCCGCCGTTCGCTCTCCTGAATCTCCAGCAACCGGACCGACACACGCTGCAATTCGCTTTGGGAAGTGCACCATGCCACCTTCGTCTTCAGACATTCACTATGGCGTTTGCATGGCTCACTGCCTGGCGTGTAATCTTCCGCTGCCACCGACAGAATTTTAGCAACGGGTTGCCACAGTAGCTTCACTTGATTCTGTCGATTTCGCATACATGACGCCTCCTTACCTGTATCCCATTCCCGAACAGCCATCCCCTTCAACACGAGCGAAAGTCCGTTATTCCGTAGGGTGGCCTGCCATTTACAGTATAGGATCAATAGCGTGGGAATGAACCGCCTGCACCCGCTTTCTGGCCCGCCGGGCGGTTTCGTTTATGCTGCGGCCGTGTCTGCGGCCCGCCCGGCGACAGACTACACGGCGTGAGTAGTACCGCACCACCGTGGCGTATCGGTTTCCCTGGAAGACACCCACATTCTGTGGCAGCGGTGATCCTGGCCGGGAACTCCTACCGTATCGCCGCCCTGTGTGTTCATATCGGAACCTCGTCGCAGCGATTTATACGATAAACGTGTTCCCCTACAGCAAATCTCCCTCTCCAAGTAAAGCCCTGGATACAGCGAAATACGGGGTATGCCTGAATGTGTTTTGGGGGTCGCATGCCTAGACTTAAACTTTCAAAATAGTCCAATTATTAAAGAAAGGAGTCTGGTCATGAATGTTCATACCCTGTTGCCAGGCATGGTGTTGGCCCTGCCTATCGCCTTATTTTCTCCGTTTGTCGTGGCTGCGGGCGAACCCTACGCCAAGATCACCTATCCACACGATGGTGAGAAGCTGGGCGCCATGTCCAGGAAACAGATTGATTACGAGGTTGATCCCGGACCGCGTGGCGATCACATTCATCTTTACGTGGACAACAAGGAAGCCGCCATCCTGCGCAAACTCGCCGGGAGTCACCCTCTCGAATCCATGGCGCCGGGGCCGCACGCGCTCTGCATCAAGGTGGTGAACAAGGCGCATGTGCCGATCGGCGTGGAGCAATGCGTCAACGTTAATGTGGAATAGCCGTGGATATCCAGAACCTGGGCTATGCGCTGACCCAGGTGGTGCATAACTTCGGCGCCTCTGCCGTGGTTGGCGGTGCCGTTGCTTCACTTTGGCTGGCGCCGCGCCAGGAGCTGGATCGTTCTCTCGCATGGCTGGTGTGCTTGGGATGGGCGGCCCAGATTGCGAGCGGCGCTGCCTTCGGAGCCATCAGCTTCTATTACTACGGGAAATTTCCTGATATTGGCGGATTAGCCATTACCGCTCTGGCGATCAAGGTGGCCTGTGCCGTTGCCGGCATTTCACTGGCGGCCTTATATCTCCTGCGCGCTGCAAGCTGGACCGCTACATTGCGCCGGAGAGTCTGGCTGATGCTGGCCGGCCTGAGTGCCACGGCATTGACGGCTGCGGCTTTTTTACGCTGGTTTTCCTGAGGAATGTTCCAAATCAGCGAATGACGCCGCGCAGGCTTTCCGGCGATACGCGCTCGTTCTCGCGGATCAGTTCCCGCGCCGCATCCAGCCTGTCCCACACATTGCACATCATCACCCCTCTCACGCGCTCATCGCGCAGGTAGTAGATCACGCCGGTATGGTTTTCCTTCTGCCAGTCGGCAAATGTCTCAAGGCTGGTGTCCACTTCACCGGTGGCCTCGTAGCCGAACTCGAACAGATCGGAGAAGAAATAGGGCTGATAGGTGAATGCTTCGCGGGCGCCGGCCATGTTGCGCCCGGCCAGCTTTCCCTGGCTCAGGGCGTTATCCCAGTGTTCGATGCGCATGCCTTGGCTCAGCGACTGGTAGGGGAAAAAAGCATTGTCGCCGGCCGCATGGATGTCCGGATGAGAAGATGCAAGATATTCGTTGACCACGATGCCGTTGCCCACTTCCAGCCCGGCTTCTTGAGCCAGCCCGATGGAAGGATCAACGCCGATGCCGATGATCACCAGGTCTGATTCTATGTTTTTTCCGCTGGCTGTTTCGGTGCGGAACTTGTCTCCGCTTTTTCTGATGGCCGTCGGAAAGTCCGAAGGAATCACCCGGATTCCCCGCTCCTGAAAATGCTGCTGCACCGCCAGCCCGAGTTTTTCCGGGAACACCCGGCGACAGAGGGTAGCAGAGGGAAATATCATGGTGACTTCCAGACTGCTGTTCAGTGCAGCGGCGAGTTCCGAGCCAATAAAGCCGCCGCCGACGATCAGCACGGACTGCTTGGTTTTTGCCTCGCTCTGCATACGCAGGTAATCGTCCAGCGTACGGTAGTAACAGATGCCTTCGAGTTCTCCGCCAGGGATAGCGATTCGCCGCGGCTTCGTGCCTGTTGCCAGGAGCAGCTTGCCGAAGCCGTAGCGCTCGCCGTTCGCGGCGGTGATGGATTTCTCCTTCGGGTCGAGCTTCTCAACCCTGGTTCCCAGCACCATGGACACGCCATGCTCGTCGTAAAAACGCTGATCGTGAATGAAGATGTCTTCCACTCTGGCTTTGCCAAACCATAGTTTCTTGGACAGCGGCGGGCGGTCATAAGGCAGGTGTGTTTCCTCGCCGACCAGCAGTATGCTTCCCTGAGTGTCGCGCTCCCGGATGCCCTGGATGGCTGACGCACCCGCCAGGCCGCCACCTACAATCACGTAATCATATTCAGTCATGGCATACCCCTTTCATGGTGCCCACAGTCAGGCGCGGCGCATCTT
>JAUYSN010000216.1 GCA_030696235.1 Sulfuricella sp.
CAGGGCGCGGGCTTCGTCGTAGCAGGACTGTTCGCAGCGCGCCGCGCCGACGCAGGACATGGAGGTGCGCACGGCAGGGCCGGCGCCGCCCAGGTCGAAGCCCATTTCGTTCAGTTCGTCGAAAGCCGGTTGCACGTTCGCGGTGGTCACGCCCTGGAACATGATGTCGCCGGACTGGCCGTGGAAGGCGATCAGGCCGGAGCCGTGCTTTTCCCACACGTCGCAGAACTTGCGCAGCAGGTCGGAAGTGTAGTGCATGCCGGCAGGCGGCTGGATGCGCAGGGTGTGGAACTCGGCCGCAGCGGGATAGACCGGCTTCTCGTTCTCGTCCTTGAGTTCGGTAAACCGCGGGATCACGCCGCCACCGTAGCCGAACACGCCGACGGTACCGCCCTTCCAGTAACCTTTTTTGGTCCGATAGGAGGTTTCCAGCTGACCCATCAGGTCAACCATCATGTCGTTGTCTTTGGCCAGGCGCTTGAGGCCGGTCACAAAGCTGGGCCACGGGCCGCTTTCCAGCTGGTCGAGCATAGGCGTGTCGTGTTGTTTCTTAGCCATAGTTTTTTAATCTCCAAAAAAATTGAAACGGACGCAAGTTCCAGTCCTGCACGGCAAAGTTGCCAGCATCCTGAATTAATAAATCCTCAAAAGCCGGCGGCCAATACCCCGCCCGCTCCGCACGCTCCTTTATTATTTGCTTCTTTCACAAAAACTATAAGGAACCGCGTCACCAACCATAAATACTACTGCCAACAAGTAATGACTTTCTATTGTCATCATGGGTGGCGCATACTACCCATCCGGGTTATTCGCCACCCCCTGCTTGGGATATAACCTGGCCGCCTCTTGATTCCTGGCCACCCTATCCTCATATAATACGGCAACGCAATGTTTACGAACCATCAGACGCAGAATCTTTGAAGCCGCTGCTCCTGCATCGAGACCCGGCAGTTTGCTAAAGATTCGCGGCGAGGTCAAGTGGCGGATTGCTTGGCAACTTTCGTCAATGTTTTGATCAGGATCTACGTTTCAGGATCTACGTTTAAGGATAGGTTCACGCAATGGCAATGGAAGAAACCACAAAAATCGACAAATTCACTGCCTCGCCCTTTCGGCAGGAAATTGAGCTGCACCACGTAGACCACGAAGCGGGCTTCTCCACGCTACGCATAAGGATCCGCGAACTGAAGCGTTTCACCGTCTTTGACATCGACGAGCATACTGCCGAGCATTGGGGACGCGCCTTGCTGGAATGGGCGGAAACCCGCAAAAAGGAAGGAGTAGCGAAATAGGCTGGCCAATCGAAAGCGGCATGGTCAACCCCGAATTTGACGATGCCGCAGTAACCGAAGTTCACTTCGAACTGCAAGGCACCCTGCTGCCCCGGGATCACGGCTATCCGTTGTTCCTTGAGTTGTCGCGCCTGCTGCCCTGGCTACCCGACGAGGCACTGGCTGCGGTTCACCACATCCAGGGCGCGGAAACAGGCAGGGACGACCTGCTGATATTGAACCGACGGACCAAGCTTGTGGTACGCATCCCCAACCATCGAGAGGCCGACCTGGCGATTCTGTCTGGCCAGACCATCACGGTCGGCGGCTTCAAGCTGACCATCGGCAAGGGCAAGACCAAGCCACTGGCACGCCACTCTCCACTGTATGCTCACTGCGTCACCACCGGCAGCATGGATGAGGAAAGCTTTGCCAGCGACATCATCCGCATTCTGGATGAACTGAAGATCACCTGCCGCTTCATCTGTGGCCGGCGCCAGACCATCACCACCGCCGACGGCGTGGCCTATGGCTACAGCCTGCTGCTGCACGAATTACCGGTGGAACAATCCATCCTGGTACAGCAGCGCGGCATGGGCGGCAATCGCAAAATCGGCTGCGGCATCTTCATCCCGCACAAATCCACCAACGCTCTGGTGTAGAATACCCCCACTTTTTTTTGTAACCCGCAAACTTTCAAAGGAGGAATCACAATGGCATACGTAGTAAACGGCGTTGAGCTTGAAACCGACGAGGAAGGCTACCTGCTTGAGCCGAACTACAGCGACGAGATTGTTCCCATGATCGCCGCAGAAGAAGGCCTCACGATGACCGATGAGCGTTGGGCCATCGTCAACTACATGCGCGAGCAATACAAGGAACACGGCCACACGCCAACATTCCGTAACATGTTGAAAGACTGGGAAAAGATTCGCCCAGGCACCGACAGCAAATACCTCTACACCCAGTTTCCCGAAATGCCGGCCAAACAGGCTGCCAAGGTAGCTGGCCTGCCCAAGCCTTACGGCAAGGGCGGATACTAACGTCCGGTAATGGGTAATGGGCGAAGGGTGTAATAACCCGCGCCCTGCCCTACTCCTCCCGCATCACCCATCACCCCATGAAGTTCACCACTCTGGTTTCCGCCGAGGAGCTGGCTCAGCATCTTGACGATCCGGGCTGGATCGTCTTTGACTGCCGCTTCACGCTCACCGATCCGGAAGCGGGGCGTCGCGCTTACCTGCACGGCCACATCCCGGGCGCACGCTACGCCCACCTGGACGAAGACCTCTCGTCTCCGATCACGCCCACCAGCGGCCGTCACCCGCTGCCCAGTCCGCAGCTTCTGAGCGAAAAACTGGGACTCTGGGGAGTGGACAACACCAGACAAGTCGTCGTCTACGATGACAGTTTCGGCTCCATGGCGGTGAGGATGTGGTGGCTATTGCGCTGGCTAGGCCACGATGCCGTCGCCCTGCTCGATGGCGGTATACCCATGTGGATGCGGAAGAAGCTGCCTGTCACCACCGATCTGCCCGAAATCATTCCGACCCAATTCATTCCCCGTCTGCAGAACTGGATGTGGGCGGACGTCACTGAAGTGGATCAGGCCCGGCAGGACCACAACCGAGTGATCATCGATGCCCGGCCGGAAGATCGCTTCAGCGGTGAACGCGAACCGCTGGACAAGGTCGCCGGTCACATCCCCGGCTCCATCAACTGGACTTTCGAAGAAAACATCGATTTCGACGGCACCTACCTTCCCGCAGAGGAGCTGCGCACCGCCTATCTTGATCTGCTGCACGGCATTCCGCCGGCTCAGGCGATCCACTCTTGCGGCTCCGGCGTGACCGCCTGCCACAACATCCTGGCCATGGAAATTGCCGGATTGCCGGGGGGGAAGCTTTATCCCGGCTCGTGGAGCGAATGGATCACCGATACGTCCCGCCCGGTCGCCACAGGAGAATGAAATGAAACCGATTCGAATCAAAACCAACTGGTTCAAGAAAGACGGTCAACCGAAGGACCCCGCGGAAACCGCCTCGGTTCTGGCCATGATCCTGTGGCGCATGGCGGACAGGTTCACCATCAACCTGTCAAAAGCGGATTACGACATCATCACGCCCCAGCGCGGTTTTGTCCTGATGGCCGAGTTCCTCGCATTCGAAGTACAGTACGCCGACCGCCTCGCCTACAATCGTATCGACGATGCAACGCGCACTGCCTTCATCCAGGCGCTGGCCAAGCGATTATCCGAAATGATGGAAGAAAACATCCTCGAAATCGCGCCGAACAACGACGAAGCTTACGATTACAAAGCCGGCTTCATCGACCTGCTCAACCGTCGCCTGGTGGATTACGCCACCTTCGACCTGGTTGACGAGAAGCCCTCTTTCGCCACGCTGCGCTACCTTGGCAACTGCATCCGCGAGGTCATGGATAAGCGTGACCAGCCGTGGATCATCGACCAGATCATGGAAATCGAATCGCCGGAAGCGGTAGAAACCATCAAGAAAACGATGCGCGGCCTGCTGGAAACCGAAGAAGAGTATCCCCCTCTACCCCCTCTACCCCCTCTGTAAAAAACCGTCTAGGCGCCAACCCACTCCATTTCTCGATCAATAAAGCATTAACCGCTAAGGACGCAAAGATTCGCAAAGGAAAGACGGAGGCCCTGACATGCCAATCTGATTGTTTTTCCTTCGCGTTCCTTTGCGTCCTTAGCGGTCGAAGATTCTTGCAGGTTAGTGTTGTTTGGAATACGGAATCAGCTCGGATCCTGGTATTCCCCTTCCAGCAGCTTGGCTTGCGCCGCCGCCAGACGCGCGATCGGCACGCGCGGGCCGGAACAGGACACGTAGCTGAGGCCGATGTGGTGACAGAAGTGGATCGAGCCGGGATGCCCGCCATGCTCGCCGCAGATCCCCATCTTGAGATCGGGGTTGGTCTGGCGCCCTCTCTCTACCGCCATCTTCATCAGCTGTCCCACTCCCTTGATGTCCAGCACCTCGAACGGGTTGTCCTGCAGGATGCCGGTCTCGGTGTAGGCCGGCAGGAATTTGTTTTCCGCGTCCTCGCGGCTGAAGGAAAAAGTGGCCTGGGTCAAATCGTTGGTGCCGAACGAAAAGAATTCGGCGGTTTCCGCCATGCGCCCGGCGCGTATACAGGCGCGCACCACTTCCAGCATGGAACCGAACTTGAATTTCACGTTGATGCCGTGGGTCAGCTCCACCACCTTGTGGATGCGCTGGACATAGCTGTGGATGCGCTTCAACTCCTCCACCGTGGCCACCTGCGGCACCATGATTTCGGGATAGATTTCGATTCCCTCCTTGGCGCACAGGGCGGCGGCTTCCAGAATCGCCCGGATCTGCATCGAGTAGATTTCCGGGTAGGTGATCCCCAGGCGCACGCCGCGATGGCCCAGCATGGGATTGACCTCCGCCAGGGCGCGCACCTTCTTCAGGATCGTCTCTTTCTTGCCGATCACATCCTCTTCCAGGTGCGATTCCTTGAAGGTATGCAGACCGCCCATCAGCTTCAGCAGGCCGTCGGCGTGCTGCTGATAAAGCTTGGGGTTGAGTAGCTTGAGGGTTTCCGGCAGCTCTTCCAGGCCCTTGATGGTGTCGCGCAACTGGTGCAGGTGGGCGATTTCCAGCTCGAGCTGCGCCGCGGTGGGCAGAAACTCGTGCATCGGCGGGTCGAGCAGGCGCACCGTCACCGGCAGCCCCTTCATTGCCTTGAAAATATCCTTGAAGTCGGAACGCTGGATCGGCAGCAACCGGTCCAGCGCGGCTTGGCGATCTTCCGGCGTTTCCGCCAGGATCATTTCCTGCACGATGGGCAGGCGGTCGGTGCTGTTGAACATGCGCTCGGTGCGGCACAGGCCAATTCCCATGGCGCCGAAGCCGCGCGCCTTGGCGGCGGCTTCAGGCGTGTCGGCGTTGGCCAGCACCCTGAGGCGCGCGACCTCGTCAGCCCAGGCCAGCAGGGTGGCCATTTCCCCGGAGAACTCCGCCTCCACGGTCGGCACTTCGCCGGCGTAAACGTGGCCGGTACTGCCGTCGATGGTGATCACGTCGCCTTCATGCAGCGTTGTTTCGCCGATCTGGGCGCTGCGCAATTTGTCGTTGATCACGATCTGCTCGCAGCCGGACACGCAGGGCTTGCCCATACCGCGCGCCACCACCGCGGCGTGCGACGTCTTGCCGCCGCGGCTGGTTAGGATGCCCTGGGCCTGGAAGAAGCCGTGAATATCTTCGGGCTTGGTTTCCTCGCGCACCAGGATGATTTTCTCGCCGGTGCGGCCGCGAATTTCGGCGCTGTCGGCGTCGAACACGATCTTGCCGGAAGCCGCGCCGGGCGATGCCGGCAGCCCCTGCGCCAGCGACTTGCCGTGGAAGTGAGGTGTCAGCTGCGGCACCAGCAGCTGCTCCATGATCAAGGGCTCGATCCGCAACAGCGCGCGCTCCTTCGTGATCAGGCCTTCCTGGAACATTTCCACCGAGGTGCGCACCATGGCGCGGGCGTTCATCTTGCCGTTGCGGGTTTGCAGGCAGTAGAGCGTGCCTTTCTCGATGGTGAACTCGAAATCCTGCACTTCGTGGTAATGCGATTCCAGCCGGTTGTGCAGCTCCATCAGCTGGTCGTAGATATCCGGCATTTCGTCGGCCATCTCGGCGATCGGCTTTGGCGTGCGGATACCGGCCACCACATCCTCGCCTTGCGCGTTGGTAAGGTATTCGCCGTAGATCAGGTTCTCGCCGGTGCCGGGGTTTCGGGTAAAGCCCACACCCGTGCCTGAATCGTTGCCCATGTTGCCGAACACCATGGTGCAGACGTTGACCGCAGTGCCGTTGGCCTGCTCTTTGGTGATCCTGAACTGCTTGCGGTAGTCCACCGCGCGCTTGCCCGACCAGGAGCGGAACACCGCCCCCACCGAAATTTCCAGTTGCTCGTAGGGATCCTGCGGGAAAGGCTTGCCGCTGTGGCGCTCGACGATGGCGAGAAACTCTCCGGCCAGCTCCTTGAGGTGCTCGGCAGTCAGGTCCACGTCCAGCGGTGCGCCATATTTTCTCTTGATCGCCGCCATCCGCTCATCGAAATGCTCGTCGCCGATCCCCAGCGCGATCTTGCCGAACAGCTGGATGAAGCGGCGGTAGGCATCGTAGGCGAAGCGTTCGTTGCCGGTCTGCCTGATCAGGCCCGGTAGCGAAGTCTCGTTGAGGCCGAGGTTGAGGATGGTGTCCATCATGCCCGGCATCGACATCGCCGAGCCGGAACGCACCGAAACCAGCAGGGGATTGTCGCTGCTGCCGAAGCCCTTGCCGGTCTTCTTCTCCAGCGCCTGCATGTGGCTCCTGATCTCGTCCATCAGTCCGTCCGGCAGCTGACTCTTCTCCAGATAGGCCAGGCAGGCCTCGGTGGTGATGGTAAAACCGGGCGGCACATTCAGCCCGATCTGCGTCATCTCGCACAGATTGGCGCCCTTGCCGCCCAGCAGCATCTTGTTTTTTCCGTCGCCCTCTTCGAAGGCGTAAATATATTTTTTCCCGCTCATGGCCGACGCCCCTTAAAATTTTTATGGGAATATAGACGAATTAAATGATATCACGGGCACAAATAAAAATGCGCCCGACAAAAGCACCTTAACAAATTCTCATCAACAATACGAGCGCGTGGAAACCAGCGCCAGAAATTATAAATATAATTTTTCTTATATTATTCAATAAATAAAGAAGTTACAGAGCAGAACACAAACGTCAATATTTATCTAACTCATTTATATAACATATCTTTCAGCTAATTTGCATTCCGGATACCGTTCTGAGGTATTTTCCTTCCCGGGAGCCGGGCTTCTCAGAAATAAAATAGGCCTCCGGGCAAATGCCGCGCGCGCAGAGGTGGGATGCTGCTGTATTTATAGTGCAGCCAGGAAAAGATTTGTTGTTAATGAATTTCAGGTTCATTATTGCAGCGCAACAATCATAGGCTGGCCGTATCCTATAATTCAGGCATGAGAAATTCGCCTTCGCGAGGCGCACTGGTTCGTCAGGGGAAACAAAACATCGCCGCCAGGGGGTCAGCCATGTCCATTAAACTCTTACAGATGGCCCTGTTTGCCTTGGGGCTTGCGTCAATCTCCGTAGCGGCGGAGCCGATCGCCGATCGCTGCGCCAACCTTGTTCCCGCCGCCGATCTCTCCGCTTGCGATCTCTCCGGTCGTTCCTTCACTGGGCTCGACCTCTCCGGCGCAAAACTTGAAAATGCCAATCTGCGTGGAGCTCGACTTGACGGCGCCGATCTGCGCGGCGCCAACCTGAAATGGGCAAACCTCCGCCGCGCCAGCCTGCGCAATGCCGATCTCAGGGAAGCGGATTTATTCCATGCCACTTTTGATGAGGCGAACATGAGTGGCGCGCGCGTCGGCAAGGCCTATCTTTTCGGCGCCAACCTCATTAACACCCGTGCAACCGGCGCAGACTTCTCCGGTGCCTATCTCAAGGACGTACTGATGGAAGGGATCGACCTGTCTGGTGGTTCCCTGGCGGATACCTACATGCTGCGTGGAGTGATTACCGGGGGGCGCTTCGTCAACACCAACCTCTCCCGCGCCGACTTGACCGGGGCAGCGGCTGAAGCCTGCGATTTTACCAATGCCGACCTCTCAGGAACCCGCCTCCTGGGCGCATCGCTGCGTGGCGCCACGTTCAAGAACACCAAGCTGAAGGGCGCCGACTTCTCCAACGCAGACCTGTTCAACGCCGTCTTCGATGGCGCCCACGACCTGCCTCCGTCGCTGATGGAGGCGGTGGAAAGGCGCTTAGGCTTCAAGCCGGAATGATTGAAGATCAGCTCGAAACTTTGGCCGTTTGCAGCGCCTCAACCTTCAGGTTGACCGGCTTGCCCTTGCGCGCGCGCTTGGCCACCTCGAACTTTGGCGTATCCTCGACGGTTCGCCCTCTCCTGACCCCCTTCAGGATCAGCGCATCGGCAAAAACGCCGACGAACTTCAAGGTTTCCTGCTTCTCCAGGCCCATCAGGATCACCCCACGGCCCTTAGCCATTTGCTTGACCTCGCTCAGAGGAAACACCAGCAGTTTATCTCCGCTCGACACACAGGCCACGTAACGCTGAACGCCTTTTTGCATCCTGGCCGGAGGCAACACCTGTTCACCCGCCTCCAGCGTCATCAGCAACTTGCCGCCCTTTTGGCGCGATGCCATATCCGCGATGGTGGCGATGAAACCGTATCCGCCGGAATTCGACAGCAGCAGTTGGTCATCCGGCTGCCCGGTCAGGGCGCTGACGATCTTCGTGCCGGGTTGCAGGCCCACCACCGAGCCGGCGGGCACGCCGTCGCCCGTGCCGCCGGGGATCTGCGAGGCAGTGATGGTATAGGCGCGCCCGTCCGAACCGAGCAGGATGACCGCATCGGGAGAGCGGCACTCGATCGCTGCAAACAGCTTGTCACCCTCCTTGAAGGAGAGCGTGGACAGGTCGATACCGTGCCCCTG
>JAUYSN010000227.1 GCA_030696235.1 Sulfuricella sp.
GCGATTCCTGCCGTTTACGCCGCCAGGGATTCGCCAGCGCCGGAATTGCCGACCCCACCCGCTACCGGCTTGAAACGAATAGCTGAATTTAGTCCGAACAGACTATGTATAAATATTGCATTTAACTATAGAATCAAACAAATATAATAAACAACTCGATGGAAGGATAAACAGATGGTCTTTGAAAGCTTTGCGCAAGCTCAATCGTTTTTTCTTTGGGCCACCTTTGGCATCGCCCTGGTCATGGGGGCACTCGTCAACAAAACCAATTTCTGCACCATGGGCGCGGTTTCCGACTGGGTCAACATGGAAGACACCGGCCGCCTGCGCGCCTGGCTGTTTGCGATTGCGGTGGCGATGCTGGGCGTGGCGATCCTCGAAGCCAGCGGCCTCGTCAAACTGGCCGCCACCTTCCCGCCCTACCGCGCGAACCAACTGGTCTGGGCCGAAAACCTGCTGGGCGGACTGATGTTCGGCATCGGCATGACGCTCGCCTCCGGTTGCGGCAACAAAACCCTGATCCGCATCGGCGGCGGCAACCTCAAGTCCATCATGGTCCTGGCCATCATCGCGATCATCGCCTACTACATGGTCAATCCATTCCCGGGCTCGGACAAGACGCTGTTCACCGTGCTGTTCTACGACTGGATACGCCCGCTCGCCGTCACCCTGCAAACCAACCAGGATCTGGGCGCAATCGTCGCCGGCAGCGGTAACGCTGCAACACCGCGGCTGGCGATCGGCGGCATACTTGCGCTGGCACTCATCGGCTTTGCATTCATGTCCGCCGATTTCCGCAGCAACTTCGACAACATCCTTGGCGGCCTGGTGGTGGGTCTGGCCGTGCTGGCAGCCTGGTACATCACCAGCAACGTGCTGGTGAGCGCCGACGGACAGTCCTTCTCTCTGCAGAATTTCGTCGCCGAGCAATGGGACATGTACGCCAAACCGGAAGAACTGAAACCCGCAGACAGCCGGCCGCTCTCGACCCAATCCTTTACCTTCATCAACCCCATGGGCCAGACTTTCGGCTACGCGATGGCCGGCTTCAAGCTCACTGCGCTGACTTTCGGCGTCATGTCGGTTGCCGGCGTAATCCTCGGGTCCTTGCTGTGGTCCCTGGTAAGCAGAAGCTTCCGCATCGAGGGGTTCGCTTCGGCGAATGACTTTTTCAACCACCTCGTTGGCGCCATCCTGATGGGCTTCGGCGGCGTGTTGGCGATGGGTTGCACCATCGGCCAGGGGGTGACCGGCGTTTCCACTCTCGCGGTCGGCTCCATCATCACCCTGCTGGCCATCATTGCAGGCAGCGCCTCCACAATGAAATATCAGTACTGGAGAATGATGCAGGAAGCCTGATTTAATCAAGAGATTAACATCACGAGGCCCCGCTGGACGGGGCCTCTCTCTTGACAGCAACCTCATGCCACGGCATAATCGCTGTTTTTCGGGGGTCGTTAGCTCAGCCGGTAGAGCAGCGGACTTTTAATCCGTTGGTCGCCAGTTCGAATCTGGCACGGCCTACCAAAAAATTCAAAGGGTTAGTCAGCAATGACTAGCCCTTTTCATTTTAGAGCGCCCTGCGCTACATTTCATCTTCTCTCAAAACCGGGTAATTCGCCATGAAATGGATCTTCAAGATTTTCTTCCGCAGCCTGAGAGTCGTCATCGGCCCTTTCATTCTGCTTTGGGAGATCGTGACCACGCCGAAGGGCGTTGTTCGCCAACCCGAAGAGCAACGCCAAGTCGACCGGGAATGCCGGGGACTGATCCTCTATCAATTCAGGACTTGCCCATTTTGCGTCAAAGTCCGGAGAGAAATCCGCCGCCTGTCGCTTAACATCGAACTATGTGATGCGCAAATAGATCAGCAGAATCGCGCAGCGTTATTGCAGGGTGGTGGCCAGATCAAGGTGCCCTGCCTGAAAATCACGGATGAACAGGGCAATGGCCAGTGGATGTACGAATCCTCCGACATCATCCAATATCTGCATGAGCGCTTTGCCTAGGAGTTTGTTAACCGACTTTGTGCTGAAACTTTGATGCAGTTTGGCCCGAATAAAATGCGGGTGGCGCCAACGGGCCGTTTCTCATCAACAGCCCGGTCATTTCATTGCCGGGCAGTGGTTTGCTGAACAGGAATCCCTGCGCTTCGTTGCAATTGAGAGAGTGCAGAAATTTGAGCTGATCGGGTTTCTCCACACCTTCCGCGATCAGATTCATCTTGAGTCCTTGCGCCATTGCGCAAATCGCGGTCACGATCGAAACATTATTCGGGTCGCCGGGGAGTCCACGCACAAAAGACTGGTCGATCTTGATGGTGTCGATAGGGAATTTCTGGAGGTAGCTCAAGGACGAATAACCGGTGCCGAAGTCATCCAGCGCGATCTTTATTCCCATGCTCGCCAGCATTTTAAGTTTTGCAATAATATGCTCGCCATCGTTCAGCAACGTGCTCTCAGTGACCTCCAGTTCAAGCATCGAGCCGTCCAGATGGTATTCCTGCAATAACTGCGAGATGCCATCGCAGAATCCGTCCTGTTCAATCTGCCGGGAGGAGATATTCACGGCCATTCGCAGCGGCGGCAGACCGGCATTTTTCCACAGCATGACCTGTTTGCATGCGGACTTCAGTACAAATTCCCCGATGGAGAGAATCAGGCCGGTTTCTTCCGCCAGCGGAATAAATTCCAGCGGCGACAGGCTGCCATGGAGAGGCGATGACCATCTCACCAAGGCCTCCATGCCGGAAATCCTGCCCGTGCTGACCCTGATCTGAGGCTGATAAAAAACCTGAAACTCCTGTCTCTCGATTGCCTTCCGCATCTGCATTTCAATCGAGAGCTTCTCGGCAAACGATGCATTCATGCTGCCGGAGTAGAGCTGGTAACGGTTCCTGCCTTTCGCCTTGCTGTCATACATGGCGATGTCAGCGTTCTTGATGAGGGTGTCTATGGATTCCCCGTCCACAGGGTAAAGCGCGATCCCGATACTGATGGATACGTAGAGTTCGTGCCCATCGATCTGGAATGGGGCGTCAAACGACTTGATTATTTTCTCCGCCGTTCGCATGGCATCTTCCCGATCGTCGATCTGGGGAAGAAGCAGCGTAAACTCGTCCCCACCCTGACGGGCCAGCGTGTCCCCCTCGCGCAAACAACCCTTGAGCCGCAATGCCACTTTTTTTAGCAGGCTGTCGCCTATTACATGGCCCAGCGTGTCGTTGACAACCTTGAAACGGTCCATATCCAGGAACATCACGGCCAGCATTTTCTGGTGACGTTTAGCCTGGGCAATCGCCAGATCCAGGTGGTCCTTGAACAATATCCGGTTGGCAAGCCCGGTGAGCAGATCATGATAGGCTTGGTAGCTGATAATCTGCTCAGCCTTCTTTCTTTCGGTGACATCCTTCGCCACACCATAGGTGCCCACATGCCTTGCGGGCTGATCTGTCCTGCTTTCCTCGTACATTCCGAAAGAGCTGAACTCCAGGGTAAGCAGTTTCGACTCGATGTTGTGGCGGACCCTGAGTTCCATATTGCTGGACGCACGATCGCCAACCCTCTTTTCGTTCAGGATGTAACGGGCAGACTCCAGATCTTCGAGATAGATGAGAGCGGAATAATGCTGACCGATCAGGCTCTCCTTGCGATAGCCCAGCAACGGTTCCACGCGGTCATTAAGAAATGTGAAGCGGCCATTGGCATCCAGCGTATAGATGATGTCCGGTGAGCTGTTGACCATGTAACGGTGCCAGCGCTCCGACTCCCCCAGCTGGAGGTTCATGGCTTTGTTTTCTTTTTCCAGACGGCGCTTGACGAGGGCATTCTCGATCTTCAGAAGCAGCTCATCCGGCTCGTAGGGCTTTCTCAGGAAGTCGTAGGCCCCACGGCGCAGGACGCTAATGGCGGAGTCTATGGAAACATCGCCACTGACGATGATGACGCAAGTATCGAGCCGCTGCTCGATAATGGAATCCATGACCTGATGTCCGTCCACATCCGCCATGAAAAGATCCAGCAGGACGAGATCGAATTGCTGACTTTGCAGAAGCTCGATGGCCGCGCGCCCTCCATCCGCGGTGATGACCGCAAAACCATGAAGACCAAGCAGGGAGCTCAGGCTGTTGCGCAGATGCAACTCATCATCTACAACCAATATCAATGGTTGTTCGGTCAATGCGACACTCATAGTTGATGCTCCCTCATTTTGCATCCTCGCCAGCGCCAGATTCCGGATCTACTGCTATACGGTGCGAGCCGAAAGGCGACGAATCACCGATCCATCAACGCCACTGTTGCCGTTACGGGTAAAAGTATCTGAAAAGCGGTACCCGATATTTCATTGCTCTGACAGAAAATCCTGCCTTTCAATTCGTCTACCAGGTTTTTCACGATCGAGAGGCCCAGGCCGGCGTGTCCTTTCCCCTTGGTGCTGATGACCGGCTTGAACAGATTCGCCATGATGTGTCTGGGGATTCCGGGGCCATTGTCCACGAGCGAAATCTCGATGTATTCGTTGCCGTCGCGGATGATTTTCCCACGCGTGGAAATCAGCAGCAGACCCCCTTCCTGCATGGCCTCCGCCGCATTCTTCATCAGGTTGGTCAGCACCTGCTTCAGCTTGTCCCTGTCGGCCACGATGTTTGGCAGCGACGGGTCAAGCTGGGTTTGCACGGCTATTTGATGTTGCATAAACAGGGATTCAAGAAAGATCTTGTACAGGTCCTGAATCACGCCATTGACGTTCAATTCCTCCAGCGGGTTGGCATAGGCTTCGGCCGCCTCGGATACCTGCCGGATGATCCTGGTGACGCGATCTATTTCTTCCTTGATGATCGCCAAGTCTCCTTGAGCCGGGTCTTCCTGCGGCAGCTTCACACCCAACAGCTTGATGTAGTTTTTTATGATGCTGAGCGGATTGTTGGCTTCGTGCACAGTCTGCCTGGCCCTGGCTCGCGAGACGGACATCGCCTCGAACTCGATGCGCTGCACCTGCTCGTTGGCCACATACCATGCGGCCAAGGTCTGAGCGGCTTGCTGGGAGAACATCGAAATCAGCTTGCGCTGCTTCTCCACCTGCGGCAACTGGACCCTGGCAAGCCCGAACAGCATGGCGCCGACAACAGTATCCTGGGCAACCAGGGGCTGACAGTAAAACCCTTCTGCCTGCATCAACCGGGCAATCTGGTCGTCCAACACGGTCACGGCCCCATTTTCCCCGGGAGCGAATGAACTGCCGGCTGACCGGGCGAGTAGCACATCGGTGACGATGCTGTTTCCCCTCTTCGCAGGGATAGCCATTTCATTGACCAGCTCTTGCTGCCAGGCCAGACTCTTCCCATGAAGAGTGCCTGACTCCCGGTCGCGGAGGAAAAAAATACTATTTTGCAAGCCGAACAGGATATGCAGCGAGCGCTGAATGGCCAACAGGATGCCATCCAGCGAGGGTGGAGCGGCGGTAACGCCCAGCGCAATACCATCAACCAGGGCAATGTCCCGCACCTCCAGGGCAAGCTGCATTCTTTTCTGGCGGAACTTGTCCCGATCCGGCTTTTCGGGCGTGGCGCCCTCTTGCGTAGGACCTGTGCCCGCGTCGATCTCGATCTCAAGAGACTGTGCAATCTCGGTGACCAGCTCCCTGGCCATGGCCATCATCCGCCGGGAGTCTTCCAGTGTGATCCCCAACAACGCAGACCCGTCCGCCAGCCTCTCCTCGTCATCGGGATTGGCCAGGCTCAAGCTGTTGGCTACATGCGCAATCCTGATCAACGGGTGTGCATCGGCGACCCTTGCCGCCGACTCGTGGTGATAGAGCACCGCGTCCGCCATGAATGAATTCAGATGCCAGTTGCCTGCCAGCCAGGATCCCACTTCGCAGTGATTGCTTCCGATTTCTTCCGTTTCCCGCTGCATGAGCTGGAGATCATCAACGGCATCGGCAGCGAGCGCGGCATACTGTTTGGGAAAATTGCTCCACAACACCAGCTGACCCACGTCGAGCAGAAGCCCGGTGAGATACGCCTCCTCCGGATGGGGATAGGCGGTTTCCTGGGCGATGAGTTTGGCCAGGGTGGCGGAAGTCAGTGACCGGCCCCAAAAGGACTTCAGGTCGAATTCCGGACTGCTGCTGATATTGCTGAAGACCTGATAAACCGAAGAGCTGATGGCAATAGTCCTGACCATATCAAGGCCAAGCATGACCAGCTTTTGTTCGAATGTCGTTATATCGTTTGGTTTGCCGAACAGGGCGGAGCTGCTCGCGCCAATGACCTTGGAACTGAGCGCGGTATCCTTGTTGATGATTTCCGCAATTTCCCTAAGCGATGCCTCGTTGCGATTGCACGCGTCCAGCACCCGCAATAGCACGTGCGGCAAGGAAGGGAGATTCGAAGTCTCCAGACTCTGGATCAATTGTGAGTCGACAGGTGCCATATGTATTATTTATAAACAATACACTAAGAAGTTTAGCTAAGTTTATACTACATGTCTTTAACCTAGCGCCATAACTTTGTTGTATTTTTTAAAAATATAGATGAAGGTGTTCCAAAAAACCGACAGTTACTACGCACAGAATGACTACCTGAAAGACCTGGCCGACCCGGCACAACTGGAAGTCGCGGCCTACATGCACGACGTCGGGATGATGTTCCTGCCCGAAGGGATGTGGCTGAACAAACTGGGGCGGCTCAATGAGGATGACAAGAAAGCCCTGCGCGCGCACCCCGGTTACGGAGCCGGCCTGCGGGAACGGATGGAAGGCTGGGGACCCGCCGCGGAAATGGTGGCACAGCACCATGAACCTATAATCCGCAGATGGCGCAGATTCACACAGATAAAACCCCGCTGAATCAGGTGGTTGCCAGTCAATCGCACATCACCGTCAGGGTGAGTCAAACAATGAAGTCAATGCATTGAAATATCTGCGAAAATCTGTGTAATCTGCGGACAATTGCTTTTTCTAGGTTCAATTCAGTGATCCGGAAGATGATCGTGGCCTGATTTTTCCCTGACTCACCGCAGGTCGCCCGGAACCTGCCCGCAAGCTCGGCAACCCTATTTAACCCCGATTCTGCGATGCAGCGCCAGATGGCGCGGTGTGCGCGAATGCGGCACTTTGTGTACGAAATTGTAGCGCGCGACATGGTAGCTGGGGTCGAAGCCGTAGAAATTGCGCTTCATCTGCGCCAATTCTTCGGCGCGGTAGGCCGTCAGCGGCTTTCCCGCCTCGTCGCGGTGGCGCTCTGCCCGCTTTGCTGCGAGCAGGGCTGGCGCATCTGCGGCGAGGCTTTCCGCCAGCGCCTCCACGCCGCACCGGAATGCCGCCGCATCGCCGCCGAAACAGCCATCGATCAGGCCGAGCTCCTTCGCTTGCCTCGCCCCCACGGGCAGGCGGTTCCCGGTGATTTCGCCGGCCCGCTCCTCGCCCACCCGGCGCGGTAGCAGGTAAGTCCAGTATTCCGAGCCGTACAGGTTGCCCATCGCCTTGTAGTGCGGGTTGAGCACCACGCCTTCGCGCGCCACCGCCCGATCCGCCGCCAGCGCAAGGAACACCCCGCCCGCACCGGCGTTGCCCTGCAAGGCGGAGATGGTCAAATGGCTGTCGGTAGCCAGGATGGCGCGCGCCAGGTCGTTCATGGCGTTGATGTTGCGCCAGGATTCGTCGGCGGGACTGTCGGCCGCCTCGATCAGGTTAAGGTGGAGACCGTTCGACCAGAAGTCCGCCCCGCCGGCCAGCACGATCACTTTCGTGTCGCACCGGATCGCCTCCTGGTAAGCCTGAAGCAGACGCCCGCACTGCGCCGTGCTCATCGCGCCGTTGTAGAACTCGAAATGCAGAGTGCCGACAGCGTTTTTTTCCTCGTAGCGGATGTCGCTCCAGGTTTTACCCCCTCTCCCTTCCGTGGGAGAGGGCTGGGGTGAGGGGGCAGGGGTTTCCGCCACGCCGGCCAGCCTCTCGCCCAGCACCTGCGCCGCCGGCAGCTTGAAGGCCGGCTCGCGTTCCTGTTTCTTTTTCAGGTGGCCGACCCACACTGCGCCGTCCACTGTGGCGCGGCAGATCATGCCGTTGCCGTGGGCGATAACCTCCCCCGGCGCGCCGCGCAACCCGGTTTCGGGATGCGCGTCATAGAGGTAGCAGGCCACACCCAGCACTTCGTCGAGCACACCGGGAAAACCATCGGCAGATCTGATCTTGCGCAGCACGGTCGCGGTGCCGTCGTGCAGCCAGTCGATGGCGCGGTCTTCCTGGCGCATTGCGGGCCGCCACTGCCCACGCACGTCGGGCCGCGCATCATCGAGCGGCTCGGGCCTGACGCCGCCCGCCTCAAACTTTTCCACCGCTTCCAGCACCGCCACCGCCGCCGCTTCCGTCACCTCGTTGCGGTACAGGCTGCTCTTGCTCGCCGCGCGCATCGGAAAATTTGCGCTTGCCCAGATATCGCCGGCATCCATCTCGGCGGCGGCCTGCAGCACCGTCACGCCCCATTCCTGCTCGCTGTTCAGGATCGCCCAATCCAGCGCCGACGGCCCGCGGTCGCCCCGGATGCCGGGGTGGACGATCAGGCAGATCTGCCTGCGCCAGATTTCCTCGGGAATGGCGCGCTTGAGAAAGGGCGCGACGATCAGGTCGGGGCGGCACATCGCCACCGCCTCCAGCGTAACGGCGTCGCTGATGTCGAACTCGATCGACACCTCGTGGCCGCGCCCCGTCAGTTCGAGATAAAGCCGCTGCGACAAGCTGTTGAAGGAATGGGTCAGAAACAGGATGCGCATATTTCTCCAAAAGCCTTAACCGCAAAGGACGCAAAGTAACGCAAAGGAAACCCGGAATAGCTTTTCCCTTGCGTCCCTTCGCGTCCTTCGCGGTGAATAAATGGTGTTTTCAGCATATCCGCGGCAGCTGCTCGCCCGTCAGCCAGTCCACTATGCGCCGCCCGCCGAAAGCGGTTTCCATCTGGACGAAATGATGGTCATCTTCGATCACCTCGCCGATCAGCGCCGCCTCGCGGCCGAGCGGATGGGCGCGCATTGCCGCCAGCAGCGCGTCTGCGTCCGCGCGTGGGCAGATGGCGACCAGCTTGCCCTCGTTGGCGGAATACAGCGGATCGAGGCCGAGGAACTCGCACGCCGCTCGGACTTCGGCACGGATGGGCAGATCGGTTTCGCGCAGCATCATGCCGACACCCGACTGGCGGGCGATTTCGTTCAGCGTCGTGGCCAGCCCGCCGCGCGTCGGGTCGCGCAGCACATGGATATCCGCCACCGCGCCGACCATCTCCGCGACCAGGCCGTGCAGCGCGGCGGTGTCGGACTGGATGGCAGTGCCGAAGCTGAGGTTCTCGCGCAAGCTGAGAATCGCCACGCCGTGGTCGCCTACGGGACCGTTGACGATGATCGCGTCGCCCGGCCGGGCGCGCTCGCCGGAGATATTCACCCCCGCCGGCACCACGCCGATGCCGGTAGTGGTGATGAACACGCCGTCGCCCTT
>JAUYSN010000232.1 GCA_030696235.1 Sulfuricella sp.
GAGGCGCCTACTTTTGGTTATCGGCGGTTAACTGCTTTTAATAAGGTCAGCGCGTGCGGAACGACATGTGACAGGCCACGCAGCTGGCCATGACTTTTTGCAGTGCGGTGTAGGTCTTGGTCGTATCGCCCCCTTTCGCCACCTGAGCGAATTCGCTGGCCGCAGCGTGCATGTCCCACCCCCTCTGACGCATGGCATCAGGCATGAAGCGCCCCGGCCCCTGGCCACGCGCCATCATGGCGTGCTTGCCCATGGAGCTGCTGCCCAGGCGTTTTTCCGCGGTTTCCGCAGCTGCAGCCAGGTTGTTTTCCGCCAGATATCCGAAAATTTCATTCAGTGCCACGAGGTGATCCTGCATGTCGGTGCGCATCAGGGCACGCGGCAGTTCGGGCATGGTGACCAGCTGGCGGTGATCCTGTGCAGGAGTCGGTAGCTGCGCGGGTTGCTGCGCCAGCGCCAGCGGGCTTGGCAGCAGCAGGGCAAGGGAAATCAGAGTGTAGCGCATGGAGCCTCCTAGTGGGGTTGGGTGCGTAATGCTGCCAGGGATTGCCGTAGCACGGAGAACGCAGATTTGAGGAACAGGCCGGCAATGGCGCCGCCGACAATAATATCCGGCCAGCGCGACTGGGTGAAGATGACCGCGATGCCGGCCACGATCACGCCCGTATTGGCGAACAGGTCGTTGCGCGAGCACAGCCACACCGAGCTCATGTTGAGGTTGTCGGCGCGGTGGCGATAGAGCAGCAGGAAGCACCCGGTATTGGCGGCCAGCGCCAGCAGGCCGATGACACCGATGGTTTCTCCGTCGGGCAGGATGGGATGGAGCGTTTTGTAAACCGCCTCCGCCGCCACGCCCAGGCCGAAGGCGAGCATGATCAGGCCCTTCAGCAGCGCCGCCCGCGCCTGCCACATCTCGTCGCGGGTCAGAACATACAGGCTGAAGCCATACACCAGCGCATCGCCCAGCATGTCCGATGCGTCCGCCAGCAGGGAGGTGGAATGTGCGGCCATGCCGGCGACGGCTTCCACCGCGAACATGACGACGTTGACGGCCAGCACGATCTTGAGCACGCGGCCATGGTTGGCGCGCATGGCATTCAGGGTGCAGGATTTGTTTTCACAGCAGCCGGTCATAAAAAGCTACGCAGGCCGAGGAAAGTCGTGTCGAGGTAGTTAAGCAGGATACCGCTGAACACCGCAGCGCCGAACCAGTTGTTGTGCAGGAACGCCTTGAAACACTTTGCCCGTTCGCGCTGCCTGATCAGGGTGTAGTGGTAGGCGGCGATGCCGGCAGCGCCAGCGAGTCCGGCGTAATAGGCCCAGCCCAGGCCGAGCTGGAATCCGACGCCGGCGAGGATAACCAGCGTTGCGCCATAGCTCAGCATCACCGCCAGAATGTCGTATTTGCCAAAGGTAATGGCCGAGGTCTTGATGCCGATTCTGAGATCGTCGTCGCGATCCACCATGGCGTATTCGGTGTCGTAGGCGATCGCCCAGAATACGTTGGCGGCGAGCATCGCCCACGCCACAGCGGGCACTGCGCCGGTCTGGGCGGCGAACCCCATCGGGATGCCGAAGCCGAAGGCGATGCCGAGGTAGGCCTGTGGAATGGCAAAAAACCGCTTGGTGAAGGGATAGCTGGCGGCGAGGAACACGGCTGCGACCGAGAGCTGGAGGGTGAGGGTGTTGAGGCGCAGGATCAGCAGGAAGGACGACAGCACCAACACAGCGAACAGCACCAGGGCTTCCTTCTTGCTCACCAGCCCGGCAGCGAGCGGTCGGTTCCTGGTACGTTCGACATGCGGGTCGAAATCGCGGTCGGCGTAGTCGTTGATGACGCAGCCGGCCGAGCGCATCAGCACGGTGCCGAGGATGAAAATCCACAGGATGATCAGGTTCGGAGAGCCGTTCGAGGATAGCCACAGCGCCCACAGCGTCGGCCACAGCAGGAGCAGGATGCCGATCGGTTTGTCGAGCCGCATCAGTCTTTCGTATTGGGTGAACCGTTCCGCCAGTGTCACTGCCTTAACTCCAGAATGTCCGGCAGGAACACTTCCGTGACCAGGATCGGCCTGCCTTCCAGGTAAAACACCGAGCGCCGCGCCCACAGGCTGGCAGGCGGGTTCGGCAGGACAGTGCAGGCGCGTCGATACAGCGCATCGCGCCGGTTGAGTTTCTTGAAGTGCAATGGCGTGCGCCGCACGCGCGGGTTGGCAAATAGTGCCGCGCCCAGCGGTTTGCTGCCGAGCCGGCCCAGGCTTTGCCAGGTGCCGTGCAGGCTGGTGGCGGGCAGCACGCTGTGGGCGAAAACCAGCGGCGTTTCTCCGCAGTACAGAAACACGTCGCGCAACAGCGCGCGCGAGTGGTGCTTCAACGCAACCATGTGGCGCTCGGAAGGCATGGCCACGCCGTACTGCTGCCGCACATGGCGCACGCTGAAGGCGGCGCAGCGGGCCTGGATGCGCCGGGTGAGCGAGCCACGGTCGAGCAGCCAGGGGCGGTAACGGGCGCAGCTTTCCGACAAACGGTTTTGCCACAAGGATTGCAAGTTCGGGTTCCTCTTAAATTCTAATTTTCATTCAATCCAACAATAAACAGCAAAAATCTTTCACCGCAAAGGACGCAAAGGTTCGCGAAGGGAAAACCAAACCCTCAGACATGCCAGCCTGATTGCTTTTCCTTTGCGAACCTTTGCGTCCTTTGCGGTTAGTGCTTTTTTGATCGAGAAATGGAGTTACGCCAGATTATACCTTCAAGTACTGTTCCGCACCCGCCAGCCAGCGCTGCAAATGCCGTTCTGCCACTTCCGGCTGCTCGGCGATGATTTTCTCGGCGGCGTGCCGCGCCGCTTCGAGCAATCCCTGATCCTGTTCGATATCGGCAATATGGAGTAATGGCACGCCGCTCTGGCGCGCGCCCAGAAACTCTCCCGGTCCGCGCAGCAACAGGTCCTGGCGCGCGATTTCGAAGCCGTCGCTGTTTTCGTAGATGATCTTCAGCCGTGCACGCGCCGTTTCCGACAGCGGTGTCTGGTAAAGCAGGATGCAGGCGCTTTTTGCCGCGCCCCGGCCGACCCTCCCACGCAACTGGTGGAGCTGGGACAGTCCGAAGCGCTCGGCGTGCTCGATCACCATCAGCGAGGCATTGGGCACGTCCACCCCGACTTCAATCACCGTGGTGGCGACCAGCAGCTGGATATCCCCCGCCTTGAAGGCTGCCATGGTGGCCGCCTTGTCGCGTGCGTGCAGGCGGCCGTGCACCAGCCCCACTTTTAGCTCCGGGAAGGTGGCGGTCAGGGTTTCGAAGGTTTCCATGGCGGTCTTGAGTTGGAGGGTTTCCGACTCCTCGATCAGCGGGCACACCCAGTAGGCCTGGCGGCCAGAAAGACAGGCCTCGCGCACGCGCGCGACCACCTCGTCGCGGCGGCTGTCACTAACCAGTTTGGTGACCACCGGCGTGCGCCCCGGCGGCAACTCGTCGATCACCGAAACGTCGAGGTCGGCGTAATAGCTCATCGACAGGGTGCGCGGTATTGGGGTGGCGCTCATCATTAGCTGGTGCGGCTGGGCACCCTTCTGCCGCAGCGCGAGGCGCTGGTGCACGCCAAAGCGATGCTGCTCGTCGATGATGGCCAGACCGAGATTGCGGAATACAACCTGTTCCTGAAACAGGGCATGGGTGCCGATCGCGAGCTGGGCTTCTCCTTCAGCGACCGCCGTGAGCGCTGCCTGCTTCTCTTTTTTCGGCAGGCTTGCCGCCAGCCAGACGACGCGCAGGCCAAGCGGTTCCAGCCAGGCGGAGAGTTTCTGGTAATGCTGTTCGGCGAGAATTTCGGTGGGGGCCATGATCGCCGCCTGAAAGCCGTTTTCTATCGCCTGCAAAGCCGCCAGCGCCGCGACGATGGTCTTGCCGCTGCCGACGTCGCCCTGCAGCAGCCGCTGCATCGGGTGAGGCTTGGCCAGGTCGCTGGTGATTTCCGCCATGACGCGCTGCTGGGCACAGGTGAGCGGGAATGGCAGCGCTGCCAGCAGGGCGCGGGTGAGGTGTTGCCGGGGTGGCATCGGGGCGGCAGACTGCGCGCGCCGCCGCCGGTAATGCTGGTGCATGGAAAGCTGCTGTGCCAGCAGTTCGTCGAACTTGAGCCGCTGCCAGGAAGGGTGAGTGCGTTCCACCAGCAACTCGATCGGCGCATCCGGCGGGGGCTGGTGCAGATAGGTAATGCTTTCTGCAAAGGCGGGCAAACCCAGCGGTTGCAGTATCTCGTTGGGCAGGGTGTCGGCCAGGTCGCATTCGGCGAGGGCGGCCTGCACCAGTTTGCGCAAGGCGGGTTGTCCCAGACCGGCGGTGGTGGGATAGATCGGCGTCAGCGCCTCGGCGACCGGCATGTTTTCACTCACCATGCGGTATTGCGGATGCACCATTTCCATGCCGAAGAAGCCGTGGCGCATTTCTCCGAACAGGCGCACGCGCTTGCCCGGGGCAAGCTGCTTGATCTGGCTGGGGTAAAAATTCAGAAAACGCAGCGTCATCATGCCGCTGCCGTCCTCAACCCGGCATACCAGGGTGCGGCGCGGACGGTACTGGACGGTGGCGTCGGCGATTTCGCCCTCGACCAGCACCGCCTGCCCGAGCGGTGCATGAGCGATGGGGTAAAGCCGCGTTTCGTCCTGGTAGCGCAGCGGCAGGTGCAGCAGCAGATCCTGGGCAATATGCAGGCCGAGTTTGGCAAGCTTGGCTTGCAGGGCAGGCGGGAAGGGCGAGGCGGAAGCTTCCTTTTTCGGCTTTTTGCTTGCGGCGGTTGTCATCCGGGTAATTGTAACCGAGGCGATCAGGAATCGGCGTGGAAGCGGTACGAATTGCCCACGGCCTTGGCCCGGTACATGGCCTCGTCGGCATATTTCATCAGGGAGTGGCGGTCCTCGCCATCCTGCGGGTAGAAGCTGATGCCGATGCTGGCGGTGATGGTGTTGCTGGTCTGGCCATCGAGCACGAATGGCAGGGCGAGTTCGTCGACGATGCGCTGGGCGGTGGCGGCGGCGGTTACCCGGTCGGCACCCGAGATCAGGACGGTGAATTCGTCGCCGCCCAGGCGGGCAGTGGTGTCGGCAGCGCGTACGCAACTCTGGATGCGCGTGGCGGCTTGCAGCAGCATCTGGTCGCCCTGGTCATGGCCGAAGGTGTCGTTGACGGCCTTGAAATTGTCCAGGTCGATGAACATCAGAGCAAACGGTTCTGGTTCCCGATCGGAGCGTGCCAGCGCCTGCTGGATGCGGTCGTAGAGCAGGCCGCGGTTGGGCAGGCCGGTGAGAGGGTCATGAGTGGCCAGGAATTCGATGCGCTGCCGGGATTCCTCGGCGGCGGAAATGTCGCGGAAAATGCCCAGCGCCAGTTTTTCCCCGGCGTGTTCGATCAGGGTGCACTTGGCGTGAACCGGAATGGTGCGGCCGTCCTTGCACAAGGCCAGGTGTTCCTCCTCGCAGATGCCTTCCTGTGCCAGGCGGGCGAGGGCTGTGGCCAC
>JAUYSN010000237.1 GCA_030696235.1 Sulfuricella sp.
CGGATACGAGAAATCGCATTCGGTTCCGGGACTAATTTTAACGGAAGGAGGGAAGACCTTGAGTCTGAATCTTGAAGAGAAAAAAGCAGTTGTAGCGGAAGTGAGCGCGCAACTGGCAAGTGCTCAGACCATCGTGGTGGCTGAGTATCGTGGCATGGAAGTGAAAGACATGACCAAGCTGCGTGCCAAGGCTCGTGAAGCCGGCGTTTTCCTGCGCGTGTTGAAAAACACCCTGGTGCGTCGTGCCGTTGCAGAAACTCCGTTTGCGGGTTTGTCCGACCAGTTGGTCGGGCCGCTGGCTTATGGTATTTCCAGCGACCCCGTTGCGGCGGCTAAAGTGCTGCATGAGTTTGCCAAAGGCAATGATAAGTTTGTGATCAAGGCCGGTGCCATGGCGAATTTTGTGATGTCCTCCAAGGATGTCGCAAACCTCGCCACCATGCCGAGTCGCGATGAATTGCTGTCCAAGCTCATGGGTACGATGCAGGCGCCGATCGCGACGTTCGTGCGTACGCTCAACGAAGTGCCGACCAAGTTCGTACGCGGACTTGCTGCAGTGCGCGACCAAAAGCAGGCGGCATAAACCGCTACAACCAAATCTTAAATCCAGTTTCAAATTATTTATTCAGGAGTTGTTAAATCATGGCTATTTCCAAAGCTGAAATTCTCGACGCAATCGCTGGCATGACCGTTCTCGAACTGTCCGAAATGATCAAGGACATGGAAGAGAAGTTCGGCGTTTCCGCTGCTGCCGCCGCTGTTGCAGCTGCTCCGGCCGCTGCTGCTGCCGCTGCTGTTGAAGAAAAAACCGAGTTCGACGTCATTCTGACCGGCGCCGGCGAGAACAAAGTGAATACCATCAAAGTGGTTCGCACCATCACCGGCCTGGGCCTGAAAGAAGCCAAAGACCTGGTGGACGGCGCTCCCAAGGCTGTCAAGGAAGGCGTTTCCAAGGCTGATGCCGACGCTGTTGCCAAGCAGCTGATCGAAGCTGGCGCGACCTGCGAAGTCAAGTAAGCACTGCTGTACCGAGATCAGGCTGGCGGGAAACCGCCAGCCTTTTCCCGCTTTTAGAAGCCGGCAGATAGCAGACCGCCATTCGCAGTCTTCTACCTTCCGTCCTCTGATGCGGAAACATTCATGGAGATACTATGAGCTACTCTTTTACTGAGAAAAGACGTATCCGCAAAAGCTTTGCCAAGCGCGCCAGCGTGCTGGAAGTCCCTTTTTTGCTGGCGACCCAGTTGGATTCCTATGCGGCTTTCCTGCAAGCGGAAGCCAAGCCCGAAGTTCGCAAGAGCCAAGGCCTGCAGGCCGCGTTCAGCTCGATTTTCCCGATCGAGAGCCATTCCAAAAATGCTCGACTGGATTTCGTCAGCTATAAACTTGGCGAGCCGCCGTTTGACGTGGTGGAATGCCAGCAGCGCGGGTTGACCTTCGCGGCCCCGTTGCGCGTCAAGGTGCGCCTGACCATCATGGATCGGGAAGCCTCCAAGCCGACGGTGAAGGAAGTCAAGGAGCAGGAAGTGTACATGGGCGAGATTCCGCTCATGACCCGCTCCGGCTCGTTCGTGATCAACGGCACCGAGCGCGTGATCGTGTCCCAGTTGCACCGTTCTCCCGGCGTGTTCTTCGAGCACGACCGCGGCAAGACCCACTCTTCCGGCAAGCTGCTGTTCTCCGCACGCGTGATTCCCTATCGCGGCTCCTGGCTGGATTTCGAATTCGATCCGAAAGATTACCTCTACTTCCGCATCGACCGCCGCCGCAAGATGCCGGTGACGATCCTGCTGAAGGCGCTGGGCTACCAGCCTGAGCAGATCCTTGCTCAATTTTTCGTCAATGACACTTTCCATCTGGCCAAAAAGGGTGTGCAGTTCGAATTGGTCCCGGAGCGTCTGCGTGGCGAAGTCGCCAAGTTCGATGTTGCTGGCAAGGATGGCGCCATTATTGTGCCCAAGGACAAGCGCATCACCGTCAAGCATATCCGCGAAATGGAGAAAGCCGGCATCAAGAAAGTGACTGTGCCCGACGACTTCCTGATGGGCCGGGTGCTGGCCCACGCCATTGTTGACAAGGAAAGCGGCGAGATCATCGCCAACGCCAACGACGAGATTACAGAAGAACTCTTGGCGAAATTGCAGGCCGCAGGCGTTGCCAAGATCAACACGCTCTATACCAACGATCTGGATCAGGGACCCTATATTTCGCAGACCCTGCGCATCGATGAAACGCTGGATCAAGCTGCTGCGCGCGTCGCCATCTATCGCATGATGCGCCCTGGCGAGCCTCCCACCGAGGATTCGGTTGAAGCGTTGTTCAGTGGCCTGTTCTTCAGCGAGGAGCGCTACGATCTGTCCGCAGTCGGTCGCATGAAGTTCAATCGCCGTGTCGGCCGCGAAGCGTTGACCGGCAACATGATCCTGGATAATGACGACATTGTTTCGGTGATCAAGATTCTGGTTGAGCTCAAGAACGGTCGCGGCGAGATCGACGATATCGACCACCTCGGCAACCGCCGGGTGCGTTCGGTTGGCGAGCTGGCAGAAAACCAGTTCCGTGCCGGATTGGTCCGTGTCGAGCGCGCAGTCAAAGAGCGCCTGTCTCAGGCCGAGTCAGAGAACTTGATGCCGCACGACCTGATCAACGCCAAGCCGGTGTCGGGCGCGATCAAGGAGTTTTTCGGTTCGTCCCAGTTGTCCCAATTCATGGACCAGACCAACCCGCTGTCCGAGATTACCCACAAGCGCCGCGTCTCTGCCTTGGGACCGGGCGGTTTGACCCGCGAGCGCGCTGGCTTCGAGGTGCGCGACGTGCATCCCACCCATTATGGCCGGGTATGCCCGATTGAAACTCCGGAAGGCCCGAACATCGGCCTGATCAACTCCCTGGCGTTGTTCGCGCGCACCAACGAGTATGGTTTCCTGGAAACGCCTTATCGCAAGGTGGTTGATGGCAAGGTCAGCGACCAGATCGATTATCTGTCGGCGATCGAGGAAGGCAAGTATGTGATCGCCCAGGCCAATGCCGATCTCGACAAGCACGGCAAGTTCAAGCAGGACCTGGTGTCCTGCCGCCATCACAACGAATTCGCCCTGTCCACTCCGGACAAAGTGCAATATATGGACGTGGCGCCGTCGCAGATCGTCTCTGTGGCGGCTTCGCTGATTCCGTTCCTTGAGCACGACGATGCCAACCGTGCGTTGATGGGTTCCAACATGCAGCGTCAGGCGGTTCCCTGTTTGCGTGCCGAAAAGTCGTTGGTCGGCACCGGCATCGAGCGCACCGTGGCGGTGGATTCCGGTACCACGGTGCAGGCTCGCCGCGGCGGCGTTGTCGACCATGTCGATGCCGGTCGCATCGTGGTGCGGGTGCATGACGTTGAGGCTCTCGCTGGCGAAGTGGGCGTGGATATCTACAACCTGATCAAGTACACCCGCTCCAACCAGAACACCAACATCAACCAGCGTCCGCTGGTCAAGGTCGGTGACATCATCGCTGCCGGAGACGTGATCGCCGACGGCGCATCCACCGACATGGGCGAACTGGCGTTGGGCCAGAACATGCTGGTTGCGTACATGCCGTGGAATGGCTACAACTTCGTGGATTCGATCCTGATCTCCGAGCGCGTGGTGGCGGATGTCCGTTATACCTCGATCCTCATCGAAGAGCTTTCCGTTGTCGCACGCGACACCAAGCTTGGGCCGGAAGAGATTACCCGTGATATTTCCAACCTGTCCGAGCGTATGCTCGGCCGTCTCGATGAATCCGGCATCTGCTATATCGGCGCCGAAGTAGAGGCGGGCGACGTGCTGGTGGGCAAGGTTACGCCCAAAGGCGAAACCCAGCTCACGCCGGAAGAGAAGCTGCTGCGCGCCATTTTCGGCGAGAAGGCGTCCGATGTGAAGGACACCTCCCTGCGCGTACCGTCCGGCATGTCCGGCACGGTGATCGACGTGCAAGTATTCACTCGCGAGGGAATCGAGCGTGACGTGCGTGCACAGCAGATCGTCGATGACGAACTCAAGGGTTTCAAGAAGGATTTGGCTGACCAGATGCGCATCGTCGAGAACGATGCTTTTGGTCGGATCGAACGGCTCCTTGTCGGCAAGACCGCCAACGGTGGGCCGAAGAAGCTGGCCAAAGGCAGCAAGGTCACCAAAACCTATTTGACCGAGGTCGAACGTCACTCGTGGTTCGATATCCGCCTTGCCGATGAGGATGCAGCACGCCAGTTGGAGCAGTTGAAGGAAAGCCTGGCGCAGAAGCGGGTCGAGTTCGATGCGATGTACGAGGAGAAAAAGAAAAAACTCACCAGCGGCGACGAGCTGCCGCCCGGCGTGCAGAAGATGGTCAAGGTCTACGTCGCGGTGAAGCGCCGCCTGCAGCCCGGCGACAAGATGGCCGGTCGCCACGGTAACAAGGGGGTTATTTCCAAGATTGTTCCGATCGAGGACATGCCCTTTACCGCCGACGGCATCCCGATGGACATCGTGCTCAACCCGCTGGGCGTGCCTTCGCGTATGAACGTGGGGCAGATCCTGGAAGTCCACCTGGGCTGGGCTGCCAAAGGCCTGGGGATCAAGATTGGCGATATGCTCAAGGCGCATGCCAAGATTCAGGATATGCGCAAGTTCCTCGGGAAAATCTACAACAGCAGCGGCAAGCATGAGGATATCGACTCCCTGTCCGACGAGGAAGTGCTGACCCTGGCGCATAACCTGCAGGGTGGCGTGCCGTTCGCAACGCCGGTGTTCGACGGTGCGACCGAAGCTGAAATCAAGGACATGCTGGAGCTGGCGGGCTTGCCCCGTTCGGGCCAGATATTCCTGAGCGACGGACGCACCGGTGAAGCCTTTGAGCGTCCGGTCACGGTGGGTTACATGCACGTGCTCAAACTGCACCATCTGGTGGACGACAAGATGCACGCACGTTCCACCGGGCCTTACAGCCTGGTCACGCAGCAACCTCTGGGCGGTAAAGCGCAGTTCGGTGGCCAGCGTTTCGGCGAGATGGAAGTGTGGGCGCTCGAAGCCTATGGCGCCGCGTACATCCTGCAAGAGATGCTGACTGTGAAGTCGGACGACGTCAGCGGACGGACCAAGATTTACGAGAACATCGTCAAGGGCGAACACAAGATCGAAGCCGGCATGCCAGAATCCTTCAACGTGCTGGTCAAGGAAATCCGCTCGCTGGCGATCGACATCGATCTGGAACGCTATTGAGAGACGTAGGGTGGGCACGGTTTTGTGCCCACGCGGAATATTGGCCGCGGTGGGCACAAAAACGGTGCCCACCCTACCTATCTAACCCCTCACTGGAGGAACGACATGAAAGCACTGCTCGATTTATTTAAACAGGTTACCCAGGAAGAAGAGTTCGAAGCGATCAAGATCGCTCTGGCTTCTCCGGAGAAAATCCGCTCCTGGTCCTACGGTGAAGTAAAGAAGCCGGAGACCATCAACTATCGCACCTTCAAGCCGGAGCGCGATGGCCTGTTCTGCGCCAAGATTTTTGGACCGATCAAGGACTATGAGTGTCTTTGCGGCAAGTACAAACGCCTCAAGCATCGCGGTGTGATCTGCGAGAAATGCGGCGTTGAAGTGACTCAGTCCAAAGTTCGCCGCGAGCGCATGGCTCACATTGAACTGGCCTCCCCGGTAGCCCATATCTGGTTCCTCAAGTCGCTGCCCTCGCGGCTCGGCATGGTGCTGGACGTGGCGCTGCGCGACATCGAGCGGGTGCTGTACTTCGAAGCTTACGTGGTGACCAATCCGGGCATGACGCCGCTGAATCGCGCCCAGTTGCTGACCGAGGATGACTACCTGGCCAAGGTGGAAGAATACGGCGATGAGTTCCACGCCTGCATGGGTGCGGAAGGTGTGCGCGAGCTGTTGCGCACCCTTAACATCGAGGCTGAGGTCGAGAAGCTGCGCAAGGATTTGTCGGAAACCGGTTCCGACACCAAGATCAAGAAGCTGGCCAAGCGCCTCAAGGTGCTGGAGGCATTCCAGAAATCCGGCATCAAGCCGGAGTGGATGATCCTGGAAGTGCTGCCGGTGCTGCCGCCGGAACTGCGCCCGCTGGTGCCGCTGGATGGCGGCCGCTTCGCGACCTCCGACCTGAATGACCTGTACCGTCGCGTGATCAACCGCAACAACCGTCTGAAGCGCCTGCTGGAGCTGAAAGCGCCCGAAATTATCGTGCGCAACGAGAAACGCATGCTGCAGGAATCGGTGGATTCCCTGCTCGATAACGGCCGTCGCGGCAAGGCCATGACCGGCGCCAACAAGCGCCCATTGAAGTCGCTCGCCGACATGATCAAGGGCAAGGGCGGTCGCTTCCGCCAAAACCTGCTGGGCAAGCGCGTCGACTACTCCGGTCGTTCCGTGATCGTGGTGGGCCCGCAACTGAAATTGCATCAGTGCGGTCTGCCCAAGAAAATGGCTCTGGAACTGTTCAAGCCCTTCATTTTCCACAAGCTGGAAGTGCTCGGCCTGGCTACGACCATCAAGGCGGCAAAGCGCATGGTGGAAGATGAGATTCCGGAGGTCTGGGACATCCTGGAAGACGTGATCCGCGAGCATCCGGTCATGCTGAACCGCGCGCCGACCCTGCATCGTCTGGGTATCCAGGCCTTCGAGCCGGTGCTG
>JAUYSN010000238.1 GCA_030696235.1 Sulfuricella sp.
CCGCCCGCCAGCCCGCGCCATCCGGCATGGGCCGCGGCCACCACCGTGCCGGCTTCGTCGCACAGCAGCAGGGGCAGGCAATCCGCCGTCATCACCGCGCAAACCTTGCCCGGCTGCCGGGCCAGAGCTGCATCGGCTTCGGGAACGCCAACCGTACGGTCGGCATCCACCACAATATTGCCGTGCACCTGTTTCAGCCAGACCGGGCCAGCGGGGAGAGTCGCACGTAGCAATGCCCGGTTCCGCGCCACGGCAACCGGGTCGTCGCCAACATGGTCACCCAGGTTGAGCGTAGCATAGGCACCCACACTCACCCCGCCGTCACGGGTGGTCTGCAAGGCGCGCACATTAGCCGGCGCCGGCCAGTCGGGAATGATCCCGCGTTCATTCATGCCGCAGAACTTTCAGCAAATCAGCCATATCCTGAGGCAAGTCCACCCGCCATTCCATCGCTTCGCCACTAACCGGGTGAATCAGGCCCAGCCTTTCCGCATGCAAGGCCTGCCTCCCCAGGCTCTTGACCGCATCGCGCAACAGCGGCGGCAGGTTCAGCGGTCGGCCGCCATAAACCGGGTCGCCCGCCAAGGGATGGCCGATGGACTGCATGTGCACCCGAATCTGGTGCGTGCGGCCGGTTTCCAGGCTGCAACGGATCAGGGTGTGGCGATCGAACTGCTCCAGCACGGCGTAATGCGTTACCGCCGGCTTGCCGTTATGGACTATCGCCATTTTGACGCGCTGACTGGGATGCCGACCGAGCGGCGCTTCCACTTTGCCGTCATGAGCCAACAGCCCCTGCACCACCGCCAGGTAATCGCGCTTCACGCTACGTGCCTGAAGCTGGCGCACCAGATCGGTCTGCGAGGTCAAGGTTTTGGCCACCACCAGCAGGCCGCTGGTATCCTTGTCGAGGCGATGGACGATGCCGGCGCGGGGAATACACGCAAGCTGCGGCGCATGGTGTAGCAAGGCATTCAACATGGTGCCCTGCCAGTTACCGCTACCGGGATGAACTACCAACCCGGCTGGCTTGTTGACCACCAGCAGCGCATCATCTTCATATACGATGTCGAGGGCGATTTCTTCCGCTGCATAGGGAGTTTCGGAGGGATGTAATTCCGGCTCTACTCTCACCTTCCCGCCGCCCCATACCGCCTGTTTAGACGCGACACACTCGCCATCGAGCGTGACGCGTTTCTCCTTGATCCAGGTTTGCAGGCGGCTGCGGGAATAATCCGGCAACAGCTGCTGCAAGGCCTGATCGAGGCGCAA
>JAUYSN010000022.1 GCA_030696235.1 Sulfuricella sp.
TTCAGCAGATGGGTGGCGGGAGAAATACATGAAATTTGCATATTGGCGATTCCAGCTTTTTCTGCTTGCAGTCGTGATTGCCCTGAGCGGCGCAACAGCTTCGGCGGATCAGAATTACGCCAGGCCCGAACTTTTGATCGAAACCGGGGATCTGGCGAAAATCCTCGGTCAGCCCAACGTCAGGCTGATTGATGCCGTGGAAGCCACGGGCTATCAGCGGGCGCATATCGCGGGCGCGGTGAATATTTTCTATCTCGACCTCTCCAGGCTTGATGAGCGCAAGAAAAATGGTTTTCCGCTGAGCCAGGCCGAAGCGGAAAAGGTTTTCGGCGATGCTGGCATTGATGCGGGCACGCAGGTGATCGTTTACGATAGCGGCGATGGGCCTTCCGCATCGGGCGTGTGGTTCGTGCTCGATTTTTTCGGCCACAAGAACGTCAGGGTACTGAATGGCGGCTTTCGAAAGTGGATGAAGGAAAACCGGCCTGTAACCCAGGACGTGCCCACGCTGGAGAAGAAAAAATTTACCGCAAAACCTGATGCCGGGCGCGTTGTGACGCGAGCCTGGATGGAGAAGAATCTGCGCACCAAGGATGCCGTGGTGGTGGATACGCGCTCGTTCAATGAATTCATCGGCAAGGACATGCGTCCGGGCGCATCGCGTGGCGGGCACATTCCCGGCGCAACCCATCTCGAATGGACCCGGTTTTCGGACAAGCTGAATACCTTCAAATCCGCCGAGCAACTCGAAAAGGCGCTCAACCAGCGCGGCATTACCAAGGACACCAAGATCGTCACCTATTGCCAATCTGGCATTGGGCGCTCCACCGATGTGGCGCTGGCGATGAAACTCATCGGTTACGACAATGTGGTCGAGTATTCGGGTTCGTGGGAGGAGTGGTCGGTCGATCCGCGCCTGCCTATCGAAAGGTAAGCCATGAGATATCCGGCCCGCGCGTTACTGGCGCTGTTCATCCTGCTTGTCCCTGCCATGGTTGGTGCGGGGCCACTCAAGCCCGTCAAGGGTTCGATGCTGGCGAGCGACTTCGTCACGCGGGATTTGAAAGGGCAGAAGGCGCGTTTCAACACTTTCCAGGGCAAGGTGGTGCTGCTCAACTTCTGGGCCACCTGGTGCTCGACTTGCCGCAAGGAAATGCCCTCAATGGAGGCTCTTTATCAGGCCTACCGGAGCAAGGGACTGGTGGTGCTGGCGGTATCGCAGGATCAGGTGAGCGTGCAAGCCGTACAGGCTTACGTGGATGAACTCAAGATGAGCTTTCCGGTATGGCACGATCGTGACGGCCTGGTCGGCAGGCAATACGGCATCCCGGGCGTGCCGGTGTCGTATCTGGTCGGCGCGGACGGGCGCATGGCCTACCGCGTGACCGGCGATTACGACTGGTTTGGGACGGAAGCACGCATAGCGGTAGAGTCGCTGCTCGCCGCGCAAAATTTACACTAATCAAAAGAGGCTTGGCGCCATGGTTGACAGACGCGATTTTCTGAAACTTTCCAGCGCCGGTATGTGTGCGTATGCGCTCGGCCTGTCCGAGGCGTTGCAGGCGCGCATCCTCGCGGTGGACGACCCGCTCGTTTCCTACCCCGACCGCTCGTGGGAAGACTTCTACCGCAAGGAATTCGTCGGAACGCGCGGCAATGCCCAGGGTTTTGCCTTCCACTGTTCCAACTGCCAGGGCAACTGCGCCTTTCGCGTGTTCGCCAAGGATGGCGTCGTGACGCGCGAGGAACAGCTCGCGCAGTACCCGCAGATCAGCCCGGACATTCCCGACCCCAATCCCCGCGGATGCAACAAGGGGACGATCCACTCCCAGGCCATGTACGAGCAGGACCGCCTGCTCTATCCGCTCAAGCGCACCGGCGCGCGCGGCGAGGGCAAGTGGGAGCGCATTTCCTGGGACCAGGCTCTGGGGGATATTGCGGAGAAGATCGTGGACACCCTGGCGGAACACGGCTCGGGGGCGATGCTGCTCTATGCCGGCACCGGGATCGTGTCGCAAGGCCGGCGCGCGGGGCCGTTGCGCCTGGGTTCGCTGCTCGGTTCGACCCGCCTCTACCCTTCCAGCGCGGTCGGCGACATGTTCACCGGGGCAGCGCTCGCCTATGGCATTCCCAACGTGGGCACTTCGCTCGATGCCTGGTTCGAGATGGACTACATCGTGCTGTGGAGCTTCAACCCCAACGTCACCCGCATTCCGGACGCCCATTACCTGTGGGAAGCGAAGTGGCGCGGCGCCAAAATCGTGGTGATTTCGCCGGACTACAATCCCACCGCCATTCACGCCGACTGGTGGATACCCATCAACCCCGGCGCCGACAGCTTCCTCGCCATGTCGCTGGTGCACGTGGTGCTGAAGGAGAAGCTGTACAAGGAGGATTTCATCCGGGAGCAGACCGACCTGCCCTTCCTGGTACGCGAGGATACGGGAAAACTCCTGCGCCTGAGCGACCTGCGCAAGGACAGCAAGGACGACGTGTTCTACTGCTGGGACGAGGCGAGCGGCAAGGCCGTGATCATGCCGGGCACCCAGGGTCACTTCAGGAAAACCTTGCGCCTGGGCGCGATCCGCCCGGCGCTCACCGGGCGCTACGAGGTGAAGGGTCACGACGGCAAACCCATTCCGGTCACCACCGTGTTCGAAAAAGTGCGCGCCGAGGCGGAGAAATACTCGCCCGAGGCAACGCAGGCGCAGACCGGTATTCCCCCGGCCCTGGCTTACAAGCTGGCGCGCGAATACGCCGCCGCGCACGATCCCGGGCTCACCATCGGCTTCTCGCTGCACAAGTACGCCTGGGGCATACTCGCCTGCTGGGCGCAGGCCCTGTTTTGCGCGCTCACCGGCCACGATGTGGTGGATACCGAACACCAGTGGAGCCTGGGCGGCCTCGGGCCGCTCACCGCGCCCAAGCCCGCGCGCTTCGAGTCGGGCTTCCTGGGCGAGTGGTTCTCGGGACGCATGTGGGAGACCTTCGAGCGTCACTACGCGGGGGAGGAGTTCAAGCAGCGCACCGGAATCACCCCGGACGATCTGGTGAAACTGGCCGAGCGTTCGCGCAACGACAAGTGGCACACCAACTACCCCGAGCCGAAAATCCGCCTCCTGTTCGCCGAGAATATCTTCCGCCGTAACAAGTCCTCCGAGCATTATCGCAAGACGGTGCTGGATGCGACCGAGCTTTACGTCAACGTCAATTTCCGCATGGATTCCTCGGCGGAGTACGCCGACTACGTGCTGCCCGCCATCAGCCACTACGAAGGCTGGGACATACGCGGCGAGGTCGGTTATCACCGTTACGCCAATCTGACCGTGCCGCCGGAGGGCCTGAAACCAATCGGCGAGACCAAGCCGGAGTGGGAGATATGCAGGCTGCTGGCGGAGCATATCGAGGCGAAAGCGAAGCTCCGGGGACTCGGCCAGATCAAGGACCCGCTTTTCACCATGGAGAAGGATGGCAAGAAAATCCCGGTCACGCGCGATCTCGATACGTTGGTCTTCGATTTCACCATGCAGGGCAAGGTAAACACCGACAAGGATGTAGTGAAGTGGCAGATCGAGAATGTCCCCGCCTTCCAGCCGTGGAAATTCGAGGATGCCGTCGAGCGCGGCTTTATCGTACTCAACAACAGCGCGGGCCTGACCTCGCCCCTGTATGCCGACAAGCCTTACCGTTCGTTCGAGGAGCAATTCCACCTGAAGCGCCCCTATCCGACGCTCTCTGGCCGCCAGCAGTTCTACATCGACCAGGAGGTATTCGCCAAGCTCGGTTGCAGCGTGCCCACGGCACGGGAAGCGCTGCACCCCTCCCGCTTCCCGCTCAAGTTTTATTCGCCGCATGCGCGCTGGGGCATTCACTCTACCTGGCGCACGAACAAGTACATGCTGCGCATGCAGCGGGGCGTACCCCATCTCAACCTCAATCCTCAAGATGCCGCCCGGCGCGGAATCCAGGATGGCGACACGGTGCGCGTTTTCAATGATATCGGCGAATTCCGGGCGATGGCCAGGATCATGCCCAGCCTGCAACCCGGCACGCTCATGATGGATCACGCCTGGGAGCCGCATCAGTTCCTCAAACGCACGGGCATGGATGCGCCGGTCGCCGGGCTGCTTTCTCCGCTCGAACTGGCGGGCGGCTGGGGGCACCTCAAGTTCGGCGCCGAATGGGACGGCAACCAGCTTGCCCACGAATCCACCGTTGACGTGGCCAAGGTTTAATAGAGAGGAAAACATGTCGAAACGACAACTAGCCATGGTGATGGATCTCAACAAGTGCATCGGTTGCCAGACCTGCACCTCGGCCTGCAAGACGCAATGGACCAACCGCAACGGGCGCGAGTACATGTACTGGAACAACGTCGAGACCCGTCCGGGCCAGGGCTATCCGCGCAAGTGGGAAGAAGCGGGCGGGGGCTTCGACGCCGACGGGCATCTGAAGCCCGGGCGCATCCCGGATCTGCGGCGCGACTACGGCGCGGCCTTCGACATGAACTACCTGGAAGCGCTCAATCCGCGCGGAAACGACCAGCCGCCGTCCTTCGACGGCGAGGAGCATCCCCATCTGGCGCCCGTGGAGATGCCGGTGAACGGCCCCAACTGGGACGAGGACCAGGGCGCGGGCGAGTACCCGAACAGCTATCATTTTTACCTGCCGCGCATCTGCAACCACTGCACCAATCCGGCCTGCGTCGCTGCCTGCCCGCGCAAGGCGATCTACAAGCGCGAGGAGGACGGCATCGTGCTCGTCGATCAGTCGCGCTGCCGCGGCTACCAGCACTGCGTCGAGGCCTGTCCTTACAAGAAGATCTATTTCAATCCGACCTTCAAGCGCTCGGAGAAGTGCATTTTCTGCTTCCCGCGCATCGAGCAGGGGCTGCCGCCCGCGTGCGCGCAGCAGTGCGTGGGGCGGATTCGCTTCGTCGGCTACCTCGACGACGTGGAAAGCCCGGTGCACAAACTGGTGGAAAAATGGAAAGTGGCGCTGCCGCTGCATGCCGAGTTCGGCACCCAGCCGAATGTGTATTACGTCCCGCCCCTGTCGCCCTCCAGTTACGATGCCGATGGCAATCTGACGGGCGAGCGGCGCATCCCGGAAGAAGTCCTGGTCAATTTCTTCGGGCCGCGCGTGCCTGAAGTGCTGAAGCTGCTGGAGCAGGAGCGGGAAAAGAACAGCAAAGGCGAAAAATCCGAGCTCATGGAGATACTCATTGCCTATCGCCATGAGGAAATGTTCAAGCTCGACCCCGCGTATTATCAGAAGGCCAAGGCGGTTCCCGCACCCAGAAGCCAGCGGGGCATTCCAGTCCTGGCATGGGAAGACCGGGAGGGCTGGGAAGAATTCAGGAAAACGCGCGAAATCGCTGCTGGCAATTTTCCGGGAGAGGTGGCATGAAGCGGGCTGCGCGGATATTTGGGTGCTTGGTCGCGGCGCTGGCGCTGGAATTTCCCCTGGCAATGGCCGGAGACGGCGTTTCTTTCATCAGCGTCAAACAGAGCAGTGCCGAGCCGCCACTCGATCCGCTCGATCCCGCCTGGGAGAAGCTTGCGCCGGCCCCGGTCACGCTCTACCCGCAGGCCAGCGTTACGCCGGGCGCGGATGGCAGCGGGGCGTTGAACGTCTCCGTGCGCGCGCTTTACAGCGGCAAAACCCTGGCCCTGCACGTCGCGTGGCCCGATGCCAAGCCGGCGGCGACCCGCGCCATTGGCGAGTTTGCCGACGGCATCGCGGTGCAATGGCCGCTGCGCTACGGGCCCGGCGTGAGCCTGCCCTATGTCGGCATGGGACATGGCGGCGCTGCGGCAGCGCTGTGGCAATGGCGCGCGGACGGCTCCGTGGAGACGCTCGCGGCGGAAGGTTTTGGCACCCTGACGGCACAACCGCCCGATGGCGTAAAGGCCAATGGGGTGTGGCGGGACGGCAAATGGCAGGTCGTCTTCACGCGCGCCTTCGTGCCACCAAAAAACGGGCAGTATGTACGTTTCGATCCCGCGAAACAGGGGGTCGTGCCCGTGGCGCTCGCGCTGTGGAACGGCGATGCGCAGGAGCGTAACGGCAAGAAGCACCTGTCCGCCTGGCAGGCCTTGCGCTTTGAAAAGGCTACGGCGAATGAGGCTTATGTCAGACAGTTTTCCGCAGCGGCAAGCGGCAATGCCGAAAATGGCAAGCGGCTGATGGCGGAAAAAGGCTGCGCCGGCTGCCACAGCTTTCCGGGCAATCCCGCACAGCCGACGGTGGGCCCGAATCTGGCTTACGCCGGCGGTATCCATCATGCGGACTATCTGCTCGAATCGATAGCAAAACCGTCCCGCATCATCGTCCCCGGCAAGGGCTATTCCATGGTACAAAACGGCAAGCGGGTTTCGCTCATGCCGGCGATTCAGAGCACGGAACAGGAGCGGCGCGACATCGCCGCGTTTCTCCAGACACTGCGGTGATGGGGCTTAAACCCAGATTATCCATTGGAATGCACGTGAATGTAGGAGCGCCGCCCCCGGCGCGAATGCGGCCGCAAATCGCGGCGAGGGCGCCGCTCCCACAGCGGTGTTTTGGCTCTAATGGATTATTGGGTTAAACCTTAAAACCGTAATTAACCACGAATGACACGAATGTTCACGAATGAACACAAATAGTTAACAACAAATATCGCCTCACCAAATAGGCGAATTGGGCGAACCTCGCTAATCCTTTGATTGTTCGTGAACATTCGTGCTTTATTCGTGTGAATTCGTGGTTAATCGCTTTTTTTAAGTTAAAAGAAGTTTTAAATCTTGAAGGAGATGGCCATGAAAAACGTTTCCGTAATGTGTTTCCACGACGAGCTGTGCCTGGTGTTCAATGCGCTGATGACGTCCTTGAGCCTGCTGCGCGAGGGCGCCAAGGTGACCATTTTCTTCGGCTCGCGCGGCATCAATGCGGTGCACCGGGTAAAATCGAACGAGCTCAGGTGCCTGCCGGATGAGCCGAAGGAAATGGGCGATGCGATCATGGAAAAAATGGATGAGATGGGCTTGCCGCTGATTGAGGACCTGTTCGTGATGCTGATCGCCGAAGGGGCCACCATCCTTGCCTGTCCCCTGAATCTTTCCTTGTTCTCGATGACGCCGGGCGATCTGGTGGATGGCGTAAAGCCTGCGGACCCGGTGAAATACTACAAGGAAGTGGTCATCTGCGCGGACATGAACCTGACCTTTTAGGTGGCGTATGACGGTGAACCCATGACAAACGCTGAATCCTTGCAGCGTCTGGCGGCGCTACCGGCGGTGTACGAAATTCTCGCGCACCCCCGGCTGGAGGTGCTCTCGGCAAATATCGACCATGACCTGCTGGTGGCCGGGATACAGGCGCGACTGGCGTTTCACCGCGAGGTGCTGCGGAACGGCCCGCATCATAGTCCGCCCAGCGCGGATGAACTCGCGCAGGAAGTCGCGCTGGAGGTGGAAAAATGGCATGCGCCCGGGCTTGAGCCCGTCATCAATCTCACCGGTACGCTGCTGCACACCAACCTCGGACGCGCGCCGTTGTCAGCGGCAGCGATAGCGGCGCTGGTGCGCGCCGCGGGCTCGGTGAACCTCGAGTACGACCTCGATGCCGGCAAGCGCGGCGACCGCGACTCAGTGGTGGAAGCGCTGCTGACCCGTTTGACCGGCGCCGAGGCCGCGACCGTGGTCAACAACAACGCCGCAGCCTTGTATCTCGCGCTCAACACCCTGGCGAACAAGCGCCGGGTGGTGGTGAGCCGGGGCGAACTGGTGGAAATCGGCGCCAGTTTCCGCATGCCGGACATCATCCGGGCTAGCGGCTGCCGCTTGATGGAAGTCGGCACCACCAACCGCACTCACCTCGCCGACTACCGGCAGGCGCTGGACGAGGGCGGACAGTTGCTGCTCAAGGTGCATACCAGCAACTACCGCGTGGTGGGCTTTGCCAGCGAAGTGTCGCTGGCCGAGCTGGTGAAGCTTGGCAGGGAGCGGAATGTGCCGGTGGTGGCGGATCTGGGCAGCGGGGCGCTGGTGGACGTGAGCCGCTACGGCGTGCCGGACGAACCCCTGGTGCAGGATGCGGTGCGCGCCGGGGCGGACCTGGTGACCTTTAGCGGCGACAAGCTGCTGGGCGGCCCGCAGTCCGGGGTGATCGTCGGACGCTCGCCCTTCATCAAGCGCGTCAAGCGTAATCCCATGAAGCGCGCCCTGCGCTGCGACAAGCTCGTTCTCGGCGCACTCGACGCAACCCTCGCCGCCTACCTCTCGCCGCAGACCCTGGAGCAGAATCTGCCCACCTACCGCATGCTGTCCCGCAGCCTGGCCGAGATCGAAACGCTGGCGCGGCAGGTGCAACCCCCTCTCGAACGCTGGGCGCAGGGACGCGCGAAGGTCGAACTGCTTCCTTCACGCGCGCAAGTGGGCAGCGGCGCCGCGCCGGATGCCACGCTCCCGTCGCTGGCTTTCGCGCTCACGCCGCTCAAAGGCTCTTCGGCGACGCAGCTCGCACGCGCCCTGCGCCAGCTCTCGCCGCCGGTGATCGGGCGCCTGCACGACGGCGGGCTGCTGCTCGACCTGCGCGCCCTGCTCGATCCCGAGCGGCTTATCTCGGCGCTCAGTGAGGCACCGCCATGATTATCGGCACCGCCGGGCACATCGACCACGGCAAGACTTCCCT
Organism: Sulfuricella sp.; assembly: GCA_030696235.1. Classification (GTDB taxonomy): domain Bacteria; phylum Pseudomonadota; class Gammaproteobacteria; order Burkholderiales; family Sulfuricellaceae; genus Sulfuricella. The sequence goes on from JAUYSN010000022.1 coordinate 8,674, forward strand.
GGTGCAGCGCTTGACCGGCATCGACACCGACCGGCTGCCGGAGGAAAAACGCCGCGGCCTGACCATAGACCTGGGTTTCGCGCATCTGGAACTGCCGGAAGCGGGCGCTGTGGGCGTCGTGGACGTGCCGGGCCATGAGCGCTTCATCCACAACATGGTGGCCGGCGCCACCGGCATCGACGTGGTGCTGCTCACGGTGGCGGCGGACGACGGCATCATGCCGCAGACCCTGGAACACCTCGACATCATTTCCCTGCTTGGCATTACGCGCGGCGTGGTGGCCCTGAACAAGATCGACCTGGCTTCTCCCGAGCGGGTGCAGGCCGTAGCCGAAGAAATCCGGACGCTTCTTGCCGGCACGCCCCTCGCGGGGGCAGCGCTTGTCCCCGTGTCGGCGCGCAGCGGGGAAGGGATAGACGCACTGCGGCAGGCCCTGGCCGAGGCGCTCTGCGGCATCCAGGCCCGCAAGGTCTCGGGCTGGTTCCGCCTGCCCCTGGATCGCGCCTTTGTCATGCCCGGTTTCGGGACAGTGGTGACGGGCACGATTGCCGCAGGCGAGGTGCGCAAAAACGACCGACTGCGGCTCCTGCCCGGCGGCGAGACCGTGCGCGTGCGGGGCATCCAGGTGCATGGCCGGGCTGCGGAGAGCGCCCCGGCGGGCAGCCGCTGCGCGCTCAACATTGCGGGTAGCGGGAAGGAGACGCTGCGTCGCGGGATGATGCTGGCAGACCCCCGGCTGGAGCGCACGGCGCGGGTGGTGGATGTCTCCCTGAGACTTGCGCCCCATGCGGGAAGAATACCCAAAAACCACAGCCGCGTCCGCCTGCACACCGGCACGGCGGAGGTGTTCGCCTGGCTTTCCTGGCTGGAAGAGGCCGCATTGCCAGATAAGTCTATCTTGGCCCAGTTGCGCCTGGAGGAAGGCGTGCCGCTTCTCTATGGCGACCGTTTCATCGTGCGCAGCGAGGAAGCCATGCAAACGCTGGGCGGGGGCGTGGTGCTGGATGCCCAAGCCATGCGTCGCGGCGCGCGCAGGCCGGAGCGCCTGGCGCGGCTGAAGCGCCTCCAGTCGCTCGATCCGGAGCAGGCGCTGACGGCATGGCTGGAGGCGCACGCCGCCACCGGCTGGTTCCTGCTGGAACTTGCGGAACAACTGGGAGAGCCTCCCGAGCGCCTGAGCGAAAGGCTGGCGTTGCGCCGGGACGTGGTGCGCGAGGAGGCGGGCGGCACGCTGTGGGTGGCCCTGGCGAAGGACGTGGCGGCGCTGGAGACGTCCTTGTTTGCGGCGCTAAGCCATTATCTGGCGGCGAACCCGCGCATGACGGCCATGCCGTCCGCTACGCTGCATTCGAGCGCCTGCCCACGGCTCGATGACCGGGTGTTCCGTTTCCTGGTGGCGCGTCTGGCGTCCGGCGGGCGCATAGCGCAAGGGGCCGACGGCTTGCGCCCGGCGGGGCACCGCCAGCAGTTTTCCGCCGAGGATTTGCGTCTGGCGGAGCGGCTGGAGGGTCTGCTGGCCTGCCATGGAACACCCCCGCCCAAGCCGGAGGCACTGGCCCTGGCGCTGGGACTGCCGGCACAGCGCCTGACACGCTTCCTGGGGGACTTGCTGCGCAGCGGACAGGTCGTGAAAGTGGCCGCCGACGTGTATCTCAGCCGGCGGGATGTGGATGCCTGGCGCGATAGCGCCCGCCGCCTGCTGGAAGAACGCGGCGCCATTACCCTGGCCGAGTTCCGGGATGCCATCGGAGTGGGGCGCGGCCTGGCGTTACAGGTGCTGGAACATTTCGACCGCACGGGGCTGACCCGGCGCCAGGGAGAAGGCCGGGTAGCGACGTCCGCAACCAGGATGGCAAAGTCATGAAAAAGATACTCAAAGGGCTGGCTGTCCTGCTCGTGCTTTTCCCGGTGCTGGCCATGGCCGCGCCGGAAAGGGAGATGCTCCTCGATCTGGAAGGGCGGCCCCATTTTCTTGATGAGTATGTTGGCCATGGGAAATGGCTGGTGGTGATGGTCTGGGCCTCCGATTGCGCGGTGTGCAACCAGGAAGTCCACGAGCTGATTGCCTTTCATCAGGCGCACCGGGAGACGGATGCCACAGTGCTCGGCATTTCGGTAGACGGCCCCGGCGGCCGGGAGAACGCGCTGGCCTTCATCAAACGGCACGGGGTAAATTTCCCCAATCTGCTTGACGATGGCAAAGCGTTCAAGGCGATTTACCTGCGCTCCACCGGCCGCCCCTGGTTCGGGGGGACGCCCATGAACCTGGTTTATTCGCCGTCCGGTGAGTTGCTGGCGCGACGCATCGGCCCTCTGGGCAAGGCCGAACTTGAGGCGTTCATCAGGCAGGCCGGGGAGCGGAAGCAATAGCGCAAGGTATTTTGAAGATTTACAAACGGAGAGGATGATCGTCCGGTTGGCATCCGCGGGCTTCAAACCCGTTGGGAGGCAGGTTTCCTGTCTCTGGTAGGTTCGACTCCTACCCTCTCCACCAAATTAAGCAAAGGGAAAACGACATGAAATATCTGTTTATCCTCAACGACCCGCCCTACGGCACCGAGCGCAGCTACAACGGCTTCCGTCTGGCACGGGCGCTGGCAAAAATCGATGGCAACGAAATCCGCGTGTTCCTGCTGGGCGATGCGGCCCTGTGCGCCAAGGCAGGGCAGAAAGTGCCGCAGGGCTATTACAACATCGAATTCTTCGCCCAGAGTATTTTGAAACGCGGCGGCGAGATCGGCGTGTGCGGGGTGTGCATGGAAGCGCGGGGACTGAAGGATGAAGAAATGATTCCCGGCAGCCAGCACAGCTCGCTGGAGCACCTGGCCGAATGGACCATGTGGGCGGAGAAAGTTCTGATTTTTTGAGAAGTCGGGCTGTACCCGTAAGATCGCAGGGGTCTTCCCCGTGGTTGTATTCCGCTGAAGCGGAACAACACACGCGAAGGGCATCCCCGCCAGGAATGGATGCTTCGCATCTCGTTCCGGCGAGAAAGCCCGACAATACATTTCGCTGATTTCGTATCGAGACAAGAACGCCAAATATTTTTTTTGTTTCTATATTCTAAAGTTCGTTTGAATAGTATATTATTAACCCTACAAACTTTAGAGCGTGGGAGGCATCATGATTTTCCTGGTCATTATTTCTGGTGCGATCACCGGCATCGTCCTCGGACTATTCGGCAGCGGCGGTTCCATCATCGCCATGCCGGCGCTGATGTATCTGCTCAACGTGGAAGCCAAATCGGCCATCGCCATGAGCATGGGCATCGTGGCGGTGACCGCCACCATTTCGGGCTGGGACAACTGGCGACGCGGCAATGTCGATCTCAAGGTGGCGGCGATGTTCGGCCTGTTCGGCGTGATCGGCACCTACGGCGGCGCCCGTCTCGGGGTTTACACGCCGGTGCAGGTGCAACTCACCCTGTTCGCTCTGGTGATGTATGCCGCTGCCTGGAAGATGCTGCAAAGCAAAAAACAGCCGGTAAGTCAGTTGGCCACGGCAGGCGGGACACCCTTGTCGGAAGATGAAGCCATTTCGGCGCACATGGGACATATCGCCGCGCACGGCGTCGGCGTGGGCGTGCTGACCGGGCTGGTGGGCGTGGGCGGCGGATTCCTGATCGTACCGGCGCTGGTGCTGCTGTCCGGCATCCCGATGAAGATCGCCATCGGTACCTCGCTGGTCATCGTTGCCGCCAAATCCTATTCCGGTTTCGCCGGTTATGTCGCGGCGGTGCCGGTGGACTGGTCGACCATGGCTTCGTTCACTGCGGTGACGGTGGCCGGCAGTTTCGTCGGCACGCGCGTTGCACACCGCTTCTCGCAGGAGACATTGAAGCGCAGCTTCGGCGTGTTCCTGGTGTTCGTAGCGAGCTACATTCTGCTCAAGAGCGTGGTGTAAGGAGAACGTCCATGAGCCACACTATTCATGTCGAGGCCAACAATCCGCCCGGCAAGCGCTGCACCCTGTATATCCGCTATGCCGAGAAGGTCGGCCAGCATCTCGGTGCACCTTTTTCCGCCATCTTCCACTCGCCCCATCCCGTGCAGGGGCGGATTACACCGGCCTTGCTGGTGGGGGGCGTGGCGCTGGTTCCCGCGAATGGCGAGGTGTTGTTGCCGCAGGATGTCTGCGCCGCCCTGGCCGATGCGCCGGCGGAATTGCTGGAAACCCTGACCGCGGCACATCAGGCCACGATGACCGACTGACTCCTTTTTCAATTCCGACAATAAGGAAGAATCATGCCGCAACCGATCAAGGTACATTCCCAGCATCCGCCCGGTGGGCGCTGTACGCTTTACGCGCTTTATGCCGAAGAGCTATCATCCAGCCTTGGCCTGGCCCGGCGCGTCGTTCATACTGACTGCCGCGACGCGCATGGCGAGGGCTCTCCCGCGCTGCTGGTGAAGGGGGTGGCGCTACAGCCATCGGACGGCGTGATCCTGTCGCCGGAGGATATCTGTGCGGGGCTGGCGGACGCGGGACTGGACTGGAGCGCCGCATCGAATTTGACTTCGCGTCTGGACGCCATTCAGGACCGCTTTCTCGAGGAGTTTGCATGAACGACAAAAACCAAGGGCTTTCCACCCGCTGCGTCCACGCAGGGGAAATCCAGGATGCCCACGGCTCGCCGCATACGCCGATCTACACGACCACCACGTTCAAGTTCGACTCCACCGCCGACCTGCTCGACGTGGTGGAGGGGCGCAAGCCGGGCAGCCTGTACACCCGCTATGGCCTCAACCCCACCATTTTCAGCCTGGAAGAAAAGCTGGCCGCCTTGGAAGGGGCGGAAGCGGCTTGGGTATTTTCCTCGGGCATGGCCGCGGAGGCGGCGCTGTTTTTTGCCCATGGCCGCAAGGGCGTGGTCTGCATCGGTGATGCCTACGGCGGCACCATGGAGCTTCTTTCCAGCCAGTTGCCGGAACTCGGCATCCCCACTTTTTTTCTCCTCGGCAGCGAGCTGGACGGGTTGAAGACCTATCTGGAAGCAGGCGCAGGCCTGATATTTTTTGAAACACCGACCAATCCCACCCTGGAGGTGCTGGATATCCGGAAAATCAGCGCTATCGCCCACAAGTACGGCGCCCTGGTGGCGGTGGATAACACCTTCGCCTCACCGGTGAACCAGAGCCCGCTTGCTCTGGGCGCGGATTTCGTGGTTCACAGCGCCACCAAGTATCTCGGCGGCCACAGCGACATCACCGCCGGCGCCCTGATGGGATCAAAACACCTTTTAGCCCCGGTGTGGGGCTGGCGCAAGAACCTGGGTCAGATGCCCGCG
>JAUYSN010000255.1 GCA_030696235.1 Sulfuricella sp.
CGAAGAACTGGACAAGCACGGCCTGATGCAATTTCCGGCGGTGATAGGCGGCGTGGTGCCGGTCATCAACCTGGCTGACATTACCCCCGGCCAAATCAAGCTGAATGGCACGGTGCTGGCCGACATCTTCCTGGGCAAGATCAAGAAGTGGAACGACCCCGCCATCGTCGCACTGAACAAGGACGCCAAGCTGCCTGACGACTTGATTACCGTGGTGCACCGTTCCGACGGTTCCGGCACCACCTTCATCTTCACCAACTACCTGTCCAAAGTCAGCCCGGAATGGAAGACCAAAGTAGGCGAGGAAGCCTCGGTTTCCTGGCCGGCCGGTGTGGGCGGCAAAGGCAATGAGGGTGTGGCGTCCTACGTCAAGCAGATCAAGAACTCGATCGGTTACGTCGAATTCGCCTACGCCCTGCAGAGCAAGATGACCTATACCCAGTTGCAGAACCGGGACGGCCAGTTCGTCAAACCCGACGAGGAGTCCTTCAAGGCTGCCGCCGCCAATGCCCAGTGGGACAAGGCACCAGGCTTCTATGAAATCCTCACCGACGAACCCGGCAAGCAAAGCTGGCCGATCACCGGCGCTACCTTCATCCTGATGCACAAGATCCAGAGCAAGCCGGAAAACGCCGCGGAAGTCCTGAAGTTCTTCGACTGGGCCTACACCAATGGCGGCAAGATGGCACTGGACATGGACTACATCCCGATGCCCGACAGCGTCGTGAAACTGGTCAAGGGCGCATGGAAAGCCCAGATCAAGGATGCCAGCGGCAAGGCAATCTGGAACTGATTAGTGCATTAAGTGCCCTGACAATCAAACCCCGCGGTAACGCGGGGTTTTTTTGTGAGGACATGCCAGCCCCCCAAGTCACTCCGTTTTCAAGGAGCCAAGATGAATATCCATGAAATAATCCACACCCAACTCGAAGCAGCCATTGCCGATTTGTCCCGCGCCCGTGACAGCATCGCCGGCATGAAACCCGACCAGACTCGGGAAGTTGGCCGGCAAATCGAGTCAGCCGCTTTCTACCTGGAGGATATCCAGTATAATTGGGCATCCCTGGAGCGAAGCCGTGCCGCCCGGCCCGCCTTCACCAAGCCCACTTCGGAGGCCTTATGAACAACCTGAAGAAAATCGAGAAACGCATTCTGAAAAACCCGGACGAGCCCGCTTCGCAGGTTTTCAGGGAACTGGTCAAGGCGCTCGACCAGAAGGAAAGTTTCAACTTAACGACGATTTACGATCTCGATTATGATGACTTCCAGTTGGCACTGGATGTTTTGAAGGATTGGCGACTTGACCGCTACGCAAAAACCCGGAAGCGCCTGAAAGCGCTTCCTGATATACAGGAATAATAAAGGCGCCCGGATTGAAATATTACCTCAACACTCTCCCCGGAGAATACTAGGTTTTGCGACTAGGAAGATGCTGTAGCCTACCGGGCACGCGAAACGGCCGGGCAACCTGAACCTGTTATAATTCATCCCCATGTCCAAATTATTCTCCGACACACGCCTGAAACGACAGCACCTGCTGGATCTGGCCTTCCGCAACACCACGCGATTCTTCGCCTTTGTGGTGTTCGCCATCCTTGCCGGGATCGTGGTGACTCTGCTGATAGGCAGCCTTCCCGCCATCAAGGCATTCGGCTTCGGCTTCCTGGTCAGCCCGGAATGGAACCCGGTGACGGAGCAATTCGGTGCCCTGGTGCCTATCGTCGGCACCCTGACCACCTCGATTATCGCCCTGGTGATCGGCATCCCGGTCAGTTTCGGCATCGCCCTGTTCATCACCGAGATGTCGCCGCGCTGGCTCAAGCGCCCGCTCGGCATCGCGGTGGAACTTCTGGCCGGCATCCCGAGCATCATCTACGGCATGTGGGGCCTGTTCGTTTTCGCCCCGGCCTTCGCCAAGATCGAACCCTGGCTCACCGACCACCTCGGCAATGCAGCCCTGATCGGCCCGCTATTCCAGGGACCGCCAATGGGCATCGGCATGCTCACCGCCGGCCTGATCCTGGCGATCATGGTGATCCCCTTCATCGCTTCGGTGATGCGCGACGTGTTCGAGATCGTGCCGCCGATGCTCAAGGAATCGGCTTACGGCCTCGGCGCCACTACCTGGGAAGTAGTCTGGAACGTGGTTCTCCCCTACACCAAGATCGGCGTGGCCGGCGGCATCATGCTCGGCCTCGGCCGCGCGCTGGGCGAAACCATGGCGGTGACCTTCGTCATCGGCAACGCCCACGAGCTCAGCGCTTCCCTGCTAATGCCGGGCAACAGCATTTCCTCGGCACTCGCCAACGAATTCACCGAGGCGGTCGGCCCCCTTTACACCTCGGCATTGATCGAACTGGGCCTGATCCTGTTCCTGATCACCTTCATCGTGCTCTCGCTGTCCAAGCTGTTGCTGATGCAGCTGGCCAAGCGCGAAGGCAAGCAATCCTAGGATCCCCACGATGCTCTCCCTTTACGCACGCAGACGCCTGATCAACAACTTCAATCTGACCATTGCCCTGCTCGCCATGGCATTCGGGCTGTTCTGGCTGGTCTGGATACTCTGGACACTGGTCGCGCAAGGTTTTCACGGCCTGAGTCTCGCCATGTTCACCCAGATGACGCCGCCGCCGGGCAGCAACGGCGGTTTACTCAATGCCATCGCCGGTAGCTTCGTGATGACCATGATCGCCGCTCTGATCGGCACTCCGATCGGCATACTCGCCGGCACCTATCTGGCGGAATTCGGCCAGCGAGGCTGGCTCGCACCGACCACGCGCTTCGTCAACGACATCCTGCTGTCCGCGCCCTCAATCGTGATTGGTTTGTTTGTCTACGAAGTTTATGTGGTGAGCGTGGGCCACTTCTCCGGCTGGGCGGGCTCGCTCGCGCTGGCCCTGATCGTCATCCCGGTGGTGGTGCGGACCACCGAGAACATGCTGCGACTGGTGCCGAACAGCCTGCGCGAGGCAGCGGCCGCCCTGGGCGCGCCGCAATGGAAAGTGATCATGCTGGTCACCCTGCGGGCATCCACCACCGGCATCCTAACTGGCATCCTGCTGGCGGTGGCGCGCATCAGCGGTGAAACTGCGCCGCTGTTGTTCACCGCCCTGAACAATCAGTTCTGGAGCAGCAACATGAATCAGCCGATGGCCAACCTGCCGGTGGTGATCTTCCAGTTC
>JAUYSN010000258.1 GCA_030696235.1 Sulfuricella sp.
AAGCGCGGGCACGAAACATCACGACTGCCACACCGCCGAGGCCAAAAAAAAGCGCGGCCAAACCGCCCAGCACCAACAGTCGGTGGCTATCCCATAGCAGGACGGTGACGAATATCGCGAGAAACACGCTGCCAACAGCCAAGCAAAACAGCGCGATGCTACCGAACAACAGCAACTGACCAAAGCGGAGCTTCTCCTCCTCCACTTCATTCGCCAACAACTCCAGCCTGGTCTGTGCTACCGCCGTTAGCGTGGCGGCAAAATTGCGCAGGGAAGCAAACAATCCAGTGGCACGCGCCATGCCTGCATCGGTTTCCGTCATAACTATCCGAATGTCAGCGCCGCGCGATCAGGACACCAATCACCAGCCCGACACAGGCGGAAATACCCACTGCCTTCCACGGATTGTCATGCACATATTGATCAGTAACCCGTGCAGCCTGCTTGGTTTTGTCTATAATCGCCGCTTCAGCCTGTGCCAACCGCACTTTAGCGTCATTCAGGCTGGCCTGGATTCGGTCGCGCGCAGCCACTACCTTTTCACCGGCATCATTTGCCGTTGCCCTGAGCAGTGCTTCTGCATCAGCCACCACCACTTTAAAATCCGCAACCAGCTTTTCCTTGCTGACATCGGACGATTCACCGACTTCGCTGTACATGATAATTTCCTTTTTCTTGATTAAACGGTAAAGCACAATTATAGGCTAGTGCTATTCCCAGGCCAAATCAATCCTATATACGCCTTATTTTCGGTTAAAATCGCGAATTCGGAATTTGATTACAGGAATCCCCATGCGTGTCTCACAATTTTTCTTGTCCACCCTCAAGGAAGCACCAGCCGAAGCCGAGTTGGTCAGCCACAAACTGATGCTCCGCGCCGGCCTGATCAAGCGTATCGGCAGCGGCCTGTATACCTGGATGCCGCTCGGCCTCAGGGTGCTGCGCAAGGTCGAAAACATCGTGCGCGAGGAGATGGACAAGAGCGGCGCGGTCGAACTGTTGATGCCAGCGGTAGTTCCCGCCGAGCTATGGCAGGAAACCGGGCGCTGGGATGTGTTCGGCCCGCAGATGCTGAAGATCAAGGACCGCCATGGGCGCGACTTCTGTTTCGGACCGACCCACGAAGAGGTGATCACCGATGTCGCACGGCGCGAAATCAAGAGCTACCGCCAGCTGCCGGTGAACTTCTACCAGGTGCAGACCAAGTTTCGCGACGAAATCCGCCCGCGTTTCGGCGTGATGCGCGCACGCGAGTTCGTGATGAAGGACGCTTATTCCTTTCACGCCAACTTCGCCAGCCTGGAGCAAACCTACCAAGTGATGCATGACTGCTACAGCCGCATTTTCTCCCGCCTCGGCCTGAAATTCCGCGCCGTGGCGGCGGATACCGGCGCGATCGGCGGTACCGGCTCGCATGAGTTTCACGTACTGGCCGATTCCGGCGAGGACGCCATCGCCTTCTGCCCCAGTTCCGACTATGCCGCCAACGTCGAACTCGCCGAGGCAGTTTCCCCCGCAACGCCGCGCCCTGCTCCGGCCGAAGCGATGCAAAAAGTTGCCACGCCCGGCGCCCGAACCATCGAGGAAGTGAGCCAGTTCCTCAAGGTCACGCCTCAGCAGATCGTCAAATCCCTGCTGGTGGTCACCACGGAAGGCCAGCCCTATCTCCTGCTGCTGCGCGGCGATCATGCCCTGAACGAGGTCAAGCTGAGCAAGCACCCCGCCTTCGGCCAGGGCTTCCGCTTCGCCAGCGAGCAGGAGGTGGAAGAGATCATGAGCTGCCGCGCCGGCTACATCGGGCCAAAGGGGGCGCCGGCCGGCGTCGGCATCATTGCCGACCGCGCCGTGGCGGTCATGGCGGACTTTGTCTGCGGCGCCAACGACAACGGCTTCCACCTGACTGGGGTGAACCTTGAAGATTTACAGTCTTATACCGATGGCATGCTGGCATTTAATCGAGAGGTCACGACCCACGACATCCGCAACGTGGTCGAGGGCGATCCCAGCCCCGATGGCAAAGGCACGCTGGAACTGTGCCGCGGCATCGAAGTCGGCCACATCTTCCAGCTACGCACCAAGTATTCCGAAGCGATGAAAGCCACTTTTCTGGACGAAAATGGCAAGGAGCAGGTGATGGAAATGGGCTGCTACGGCATCGGCGTCTCACGCATCGTCGCCGCCGCCATCGAACAGGGCCACGACGAGCACGGCATCGTCTTTCCGCCCGCGATGGCCCCATTCCAGCTCGCCATCGTGCCGATCGGCATCAACCGGAGCGAACTGGTGAAGGAAACGGTCGAGAAGCTCTACACCGAACTCATGGCCTCAGGCATCGAAGTGCTGCTGGATGACCGCGACGAGCGCCCCGGCGTCATGTTCGCCGACCTTGAACTGATCGGCATCCCGCACCGTATCGTAATCGGCGAGCGCGGACTGAAGGACGGCAACGTGGAATACCAGGGGCGCCGGGATGACAAAGCCACAGCCATCCCCTTGCAAAATATTGTGAGTCACATAAAATCAGTAACATGCATAAGCTAATTGCCCTCCTTGCATTGCTGATCAGCCTGCCGACCCACGCCGGCGCACAGCGTGAGGAACCATTGAGCGCCAGCGTACAGGCGGCACTGCATAAGACAGTCAGCGATGGCGCCTCTCCGCGCCTCGTCTTTGCCTCACAAACCGATGCAAATATCTGGATGACGGAAATGTCCCAGCGCCTGGAGAAGCGCATTCCGGACAGGACCGTGCGCCAGGACTTCCTCAAAACCGTACACTACGAGGCCTCCCGCGCGGGTCTCGACCCCCAAATGGTGCTGGGGTTGATCCAGGTGGAAAGCGGCTTCAAGAAATATGCCGTATCCAGTGCCGGAGCTCGTGGCTACATGCAGGTCATGCCGTTCTGGGTCAAGCATATCGGCACCCCCGACCAGAACCTGTTCCACATCCGCACCAACCTGCGTTACGGCTGCACCATCCTTCGGCACTACCTCAACATCGAAAAGGGCGACCTGTTCCGCGCCCTGGGCCGCTACAACGGCAGCCTGGGCAGGCCGGAGTATCCCAACCTGGTGATCGGCGCCTGGCGCAACGGCTGGGCCTATCCGAGTAAAATCGGCAAAGCTACGTCAGCCCCTTCGTCGTAATCAGATCTTGTAAATGAAAAAGCCCGCTGTGCGCGGGCTTTAGAACTTCTTTTGTACTGCTTTGGAGTATGGGGTGGTGCCGATGAAGAGAGTCGAACTCCCGACCTTCGCATTACGAATGCGCTGCTCTACCAACTGAGCTACATCGGCACACAAGCTCGGCATTATATCCCTCTTCGCCGTCAGCCATCAACCGCTACAGCGCACCATAGCGGGTCGAACGGATGATACACGATAGAGCAATAAGGAATTTTGATCAGGCGGCAACCGCTTGCGGGCGGATGCGGACGATGATGTCGATGCCTTCGGTAATCACACCTGGCGGCAACATGGGCAAACCGGTGACCTTGAAGTCCGCCGCGTCGATATCGGTCAAATGACCGCTGACCACATCGTAGAAATGATGATGCTCGTGGGTATTGGGGTCGTAGAATACCTTGCTGGGATCCACGATCACTTCGCGGATCAGCTTCTTTTCCACGAACAAATTGAGGGTGTTGTAGACCGTTGCCTTGGAGGTTTCGCTGTGCTTGGTATTTACGATCGCAAGAATCTGATCGGCAGAAAGGTGCTCCTGCCTCGAGAACAACGCATAGGCAATCTCGAGTCGTTGATGCGTCGGATTGATCCCGTGCTGCCGTAGCAGATCAGCCATGTTGTCGCGAGTGTAAATTTTCATATCCATAGATTCATGCTAAACCAACTATTGGACTTTGTCTAACAATTTTAATCCAACCTTGGCCAATCATAGCTCGAAACATCGAAGGGTTGTTCCCGGTTAAATAGACGATTTGCGAGAATTTTGGCACTCGCCGGCGCCATGGTGACGCCGTAGCGGAAATGCCCACTATTGAGAAAAAGGTTCTCAAGCTGTGGATGCCGAGCAATGGTCGGGATATTGTCGGGTGCAGCGGGGCGCAACCCCGCCCAGTGCTGAATAAACTCTGCCTGGGCCAGTTGAGGCAGCATGTCCAGCGCCCGTGCATGAAGCGCAACCCTGGCCTCCTCGGTCGTCGCCTTGTCGAAGCCGACATCCTCCAGGGTGCTGCCGACCAGAATATGCCCGTCATCGCGAGGAATCAGATAGGTGCCATTCTGCAGGATAATATGCTGCAGCATTCCGGGCTGCGCCCTGTACAGCAGCATCTGGCCGCGCATTGGCTTGATATCGAGCTGCACGCCCTGCTTTCCCAGCAACTTCTTGCTCCAGGCCCCGGCAGCAACGACATAGTACTCCGCAACAAAAGAACCCGCCGTGGTGTCCAGTCGCTCCACCCGATCTTCCGTGGACATGACCCCGGCCACCTCGGCCCGTTCCACAATCCGCACCCCCATCCGCTCAAGCGCGAGGCGCAGCGCCTT
>JAUYSN010000273.1 GCA_030696235.1 Sulfuricella sp.
CCAGCAGCGCCACCAGCAGGGGCAACCATAGCACAGCGCCGGTTTCGGCATAGGCCAGGCTGCTGCCGACCATCACCGGCACGATGGAAACTGTCAGGGTTTTGGGGCGGGAAGCCAGCAACCAGACAAGAATACGGGAGCGAAATGAATTCATCCGTTCAAAATCCATTCACCGCAAAGGACGCAAAGGTACGCGAGGTAATGCATGAATTTGATTTTCCCTTGCGCCCTTAGCGTCCTTTGCGGTTCAAATAATTCATGGCCGGCGCGGAAACTTGCCGAAATCGGGCGGCCGCTTCTCCAGCCAGGCATTGCGCCCTTCCTGGCCTTCCGGCGTCATGTAATACAGTGCGGTGGCATTGCCGGCCAGCTCCTGAATGCCGGCCAGGCCGTCGGTATCGGCATTGAACGAGGCCTTGAGCACGCGCAGCGCAGTCGGGCTCAACTGTAGCATTTCCTTGCACCACTTCACTGTCTCGTTCTCCAGCTCGGCCAGCGGTACCACGGCGTTGATCAACCCCATCGCCAGCGCCTCTTGGGCATCGTACTGGCGGCACAGGAACCAGATTTCCTTGGCCTTTTTGATGCCCACCGCACGCGCCAGCAAGCCCGCACCCAGGCCAGCGTCGAAGCTGCCCACGCGCGGCCCGGTCTGGCCGAAGCGGGCATTGTCGGCGGCAATGGTCAGGTCGCAAACCAGATGCAGCACATGGCCGCCACCGATGGCATAACCCGCCACCATCGCCACCACCGGCTTGGGCAGGCTGCGAATCTGCTTTTGCAGGTCCAGCACATTCAGATAGGGCACCCCCTGCTCGTCATGGTAGCCGCCGTCGTCGCCACGCACCTTCTGGTCGCCGCCGGAACAGAACGCCTGGTCGCCGGCACCGGTCAGGATGATGGCGCCGATTTCGGGATCCATATGCGCCTGAAGAAAAGCTTCCATCAACTCGCGCACCGTCTGGGGACGGAAAGCATTGCGCACCTCAGGGCGATTGATGGAGATTCTGGCGATTCCTTCCGCCTGGTGGTAGAGAATGTCGACGAACGTGCCGGCAGATTTCCAGTCCATTTTTGAGTTCCGTTAATTATGCCCGCCAAAGTATATCGGGAAAGCAGATTTTCTCAAGTTGCTCCGGCACCTATTCGCCCTTTAGAATGGCACGAAGAAGAAAGAACACCATGACATTCATGCTCAAACTCACTTCCTGGCTGATACTGCTGTATTTCGCGGTCGGCACAGCAACCGCGGACACGCCCATATCCAGCGGCAAGGAGTTGCGCTGCCCGGTATGCGGCATGATTCCGGCCAACTATCCCAAGTGGCGAACCCAGATCACTTTCAGGGACGGTGCCGTTACCGCGTTCGATTCTCCCGCGGAAATGTTCCGCTTTCTCGGCAACATGGCAAAGTACGACAGCAAGCACACATCAGCCGATATTGCCGAAATCCGGACCACCGACTTCATCAGGAAAAGCCTGATCGATGCACGACGAGCCTCTTACGTCTCCGGATCGTCAGCCCGGGGACCCATGGGGCCGGACCTGCCAGCCTTCGAGAACAAGGCCGACGCCGAGTTCTTTGCCCGGACAGCGGGCGGCAGGACGTTGAACTTCGACCAGGCAGCAAAGAAAACCGGAAGCGCTTCTGCCCGGTGACCGAACAACGCGGAACCTGTTCCCGGATTCATTCTCTAACTTGCGGTCATTGCGCCAACCGCCCGTGCTCTCTACAATTGACTGGCATTTGTTTTTGTCCAAATGCTGGCTACAATAGATCCCCCGGTTGCAAGGCAGCCAGTGCGTTATTCAGGAAACCCAATGAATCAGGAAGTTGGCGTTCAAGCCGCCCCCTCCAGTGCGATCAAAGCCTCAGTCCACGGGACCTACAAGATCCCGGCGCTGCGGGTTTTGTCCGAAATCACCAGCAGCCTGTCCAGCGACAATAATCTGGACTCTTTGCTGGAGCGCTTTCTCGGCACCATGGTCAAGCTCGCCGGCGCGGACGCCGGCGCAGTGCGGGTATTGACCGCCGACGGCCTGTATTTGCGTCTGGTAGGTGCACTTGGGCTTCCTCCCGAGGTGCTCGAACAGGAGCGCTATATCCCGGTCGATTGCGGCGTCTGCGGCGAAGCCGCGCGCGCGCATACCGCACACAACAGCACCAACCTGAAAGCCTGCGAAGAGCGCACTGCCCACGACTACTTCGGCAAGCAATGCCTGCGCGTAGTGGCAGTGCCATTGCGCTATCAGGGCAAGATGCTGGGGGTGTACAACCTGTTCATGGCTTCGGACAGCCCGGTACCGGAAGACGTCTCGCTGCTGTTTCAATCGATCAGCGAACACCTCGGCATGGCGCTGGAAAACGCCAGGCTGACGCGGGAAAATCTGCGCATCAGCCTGACCAACGAGCGCCAGATGCTGGCCAACGAACTGCATGACTCGCTCGCCCAAACCATGGCCTACATGAAAATGCGCCTGCCGCTGTTGCGCGACGCCGTGGCGAACCGCGACGAGGCGCGCTCCAACAAATACGTCAACGATCTCGGTCAGGCGCTGGATTCCGCCTATGCCGAATTGCGCGAGCTGCTCACCCAGTTCCGCAACCGGATGGACCCGCGCGGCTTGCTGCCGGCACTGTACGATATCGTCGGCAATTTTTACGACAAGACCGGCATCACCATCGATTTCATCAACCACGCACCCGACATCAACCTCAGCCCCGACCAGGAAGTCCAGGTCTACCACATCGTGCGGGAGGCACTGAACAACGTATCCAAGCACTCCCGCGCCAACCACGTCAGCCTGGCGGTCGAGATCAGGCAAAGCCGCTACGTCATCAGCGTCGAGGATAACGGTATCGGCATCACCGGCAAGCTTAACACCGACAGCGGCATGCACCTCGGCCTCAACATCATGCGCGAACGGGCCAAACACCTGAATGCCGAAGTGATCGTCACCCCGGGAGAAAAGGCCGGCACCCGGGTAACCCTTAGTTTCCCGGTCTCAGCCGGACACCGGGAGGACAGCCTATGATCCTAGAAACCTCAGTTGACCGCTTATTGGAATGCATAGTGCAATGATTAAAATAGCTTTTGTGTTGTTTTACCGCCTCACCGGTTGGGTGAGTACGCTACGGGGTGGATTGCACGGTTCTGGCGGCGCATGGCGGCGTTACAACTCCTTGGAATGGAACAACCATTCCGCGTCGTTGTGCCTTGCCCTGCACCCCCATAACCGCACACTCCACCCCGTCCAACTGAGGTTTCTAGGATGAGCGACCCGATTCGCGTCGTGCTGGTAGACGACCACACCCTGTTCCGCATGGGCCTGGCCGAATTGCTGGAGCAGCGCGGCAGCATCAAGGTGGTGGGCGTCACCGGCAATCCGGACGAAGCGCGCCGCCTGTTGCGAGAAGAGCAGCCCGACGTGCTGATCATGGATCTGCACATGCCGCCGCTCGACGGCCTGACCCTGTTCCGCCAGCTGCGCCAGGAGGGCTTTACCACCCCCACCCTGATGCTGACGGTCAGCAATGCCGAGGAGGATCTCTCCAATGTATTGCGTGCCGGCGCCCGCGGCTATCTGCTCAAAGACATGGAGCCGGACGACGTGGTGGATGCGATCCTGCGCGCCTCCCGCGGCGAAACCGTAGTGGCCCCTGCGATGACCATGAAGCTGGTCAAGCTGCTGCAAAACGACCAGCCCGCCAGCTCCTCGGCTTCGATGCTCGACTCACTCACCCAGCGCGAGCGCGAAATCCTCACCCATCTGGCGCAGGGCGAAAGCAACAAGGTGATAGCCCGCGCACTCGACATCAGCCACGATACCGTCAAGCTGCACGTGCGCCACATTCTTTCCAAGCTCAACCTGAGTTCGCGCGTTGAGGCGGCAGTCTTCGCCGTGGAGCACAAATTCAGCACCCAAAGCGGCCAACTCACCAGCTAAGCGCCTTACCTCAACTAACGGATTTTACGATATGGATTTTTTCCCGATATTTTTCGACATCAAAAACAAACCCTGCCTGGTCGTCGGCGGTGGCGAAGTAGCGACGCGCAAGGCGGGGATGCTGATGCAGTCCGGCGGCCTCATCACCATCGTCGCACCCGAGCTGACCAACACCCTGAAAGAGCTGGCGGATGCGGGAAAAATCACCCATGTCGCAGAAAAATTCCGCCCCGAACACCTCGGCGAAGCCGTTCTGGTGATTGCCGCCACCGATGACCGCGCTGCCAACGAACAGGTTTCCGTGGCCGCGAAAAAGCTGCGGATTCCCGTCAACGTGGTGGACAACCCGGATTTATGCTCCTTCATCATGCCTTCGGTGATCGACCGCTCGCCGCTGGTCATCGCGATTTCCAGCGGCGGCACTTCGCCGGTGCTGGCACGGGTAATGCGAGCCAAGCTGGAAACCTTCATCCCGGCAGCCTACGGGCGGCTGGCGCACTTTGCGGCGAGCTTCCGCGACCAGGTAAAAAACCGCATTCTGCCCGCCAAGCGCCGCATTTTCTGGGAAAAAGTCCTGCAGGGTCCGGTGGCCGAGATGGTGCTTTCCGGGCAAGACCAGGCCGCGAAGGACGCACTGCAAAAAATGCTTGCAGCCGATTCCGACGACACCCCGCCGCGCGGCGAGGTCTACCTGGTCGGCGGCGGCCCCGGCAACCCCGACCTGCTCACCTTCCGCGCCCTGCGTCTGATGCAGCAGGCCGACGTGGTGGTCTACGACAACCTGGTTTCCCCGGCGGTACTGGAACTGGTGCGGCGCGATGCCGAACGCATCTATGTCGGCAAGGAGCGCGCCAAACACACCATGCGCCAGGAAAACATCAACGAGTTGCTGGTAAAGCTGGCCCAGGAAGGCAAGCGCGTAGCGCGGCTGAAAGGCGGCGATCCATTCGTGTTCGGCCGCGGCGGCGAGGAAATCGAAACCCTGGCGGCTCACGGCATCCCGTTCCAGGTCGTACCCGGCATCACCGCCGCCACCGGCGTTTCATCCTACGCCGGCATTCCGCTGACCCACCGCGATTACGCGCAATCCTGCGTGTTCGTCACCGGGCATCTGAAGGACGGCAGCGTCAACATCGACCTCACCGGCATCGCCAAAACCAACCAGACCATCGTCATCTACATGGGGCTGCTCGGGCTGCCGACGCTATGCCAGGAACTGGTTGCCCATGGTCTGCCGATCACCACGCCGGCCGCCATCGTGCAGCAGGGCACCACCTACCAGCAGAAGGTGGTTACCGGCACGCTGGCAACCCTGCCGGAACTCGCGGTCAATGCAAAAATGAAACCGCCGACCCTGATCATCGTCGGCGAAGTGGTGAAACTGCAGGACAAGCTCGCCTGGTTCAAGCCGGAACCGATTGAGGGCGAATCAAGCTTCGCCGCCTCAACCAGTCAATAGCGCTGTAGCCCGGGTGCAGCAGCCTCTCTCCA
>JAUYSN010000283.1 GCA_030696235.1 Sulfuricella sp.
CAACGCCTATTTCGTTGCCGTCGTGGCCGGCAATCAGCCGTGGGGTACCCTTGCCTGGACCGCAGCACTCGCCCTGTCCTATGCCCTGATCATGCTGATGGCGCCGCTGGTGGGCGCCTATGCCGACCTGCACGCCGCCAAGAAGAAACTGCTGCTGATCAGCACGGCTGGCTGTGTGGTTTTCACCGCCACACTCGCCTTGGTCGGGCCGGGCCAGATCTGGCTCGCAATCCCGCTGATCGCGCTATCCAATTTCTTTTACGGCAGCGGCGAAAACCTGATCGCCGCCTTCCTTCCCGAACTGGCACGCAGCCGTGCGCTTGGCAAGGTTTCCGGCTGGGGCTGGAGCCTCGGTTACCTCGGCGGACTGGTCAGCCTCGGCGCCTGTCTGGCCTATGTCGACTGGGCGGAAGCGCATGGCCGGCAGGCGGCGGATTTCGTCCCGGTCACCATGCTGATCACGGCGGCGCTATTCGCTCTGGCGAGCCTGCCTACCTTCCTGTTTCTCAAGGAAAGGGCCATACCGCAAACGCATGCCCGACACCACCTGATCCGGGAAGCATACACCCGGCTCGGGCAAACACTGCACCATGCCGCCCGCTACCGCGACCTGCGCCGCTTCCTGGTATGCACCGTGTTCTACCAGGCGGGCATCCAGGCGGTGATCAGTCTCGCCGCGATCTACGCCCAGCAGGCCATGCACTTTTCCACCCGCGACACCATCCTGCTGGTGGTCGTGGTCAACGTCACGGCGGCCATCGGCGCCTTCCTGTTCGGCTACCTGCAAGACCGGATCGGCCACATCCAGACCATCGCGCTGACCCTGGTATTGTGGATCGTCATGGTACTGCTCGCCTGGGGCGCGCAAGGGCCGCCGATGTTCTGGCTTGCCGCCAACCTCGCCGGCATTGCCATGGGCGCAAGCCAGTCGGCAGGGCGGGCGATGGTCGGGCTGCTGAGCCCGGCAAATCGGCGCGCAGAATTCTTCGGGCTATGGGGGCTGGCGGTGAAGTTTTCCGCCATTCTCGGCCCGATCACCTACGGCTTGGCCAGTTGGCTGTCGCAAGGCGACCACCGCCTGGCGATCCTGGTCACTGGCAGCTATTTCGTCGTGGGATTGATGTTGCTGGGCGGGGTGAATGTGTTGAGAGGCAGGCGCGCTGCCTTGCGCGGCGGATAAGACTCAAGAACGGCGTTTCACCGCAGAGGACGCGGAGGACGCAGAGGAAAATCAAACCAACGTAGGGCGGAAAAGCGTAGCGCCTTCC
>JAUYSN010000293.1 GCA_030696235.1 Sulfuricella sp.
AAGCGCGACGACTTCATCGCCTTCAGCTCGGGTGGCCAGTCTGGCCAGGAGATCGTGTACGGCATTCCGTCCATGCGCATCCTGAAATACATCGGCGTGTTTACCCCCGAACCCTGGCAGGGCTATGGCTTCGACGAGAGCTCGAAGAAAGTGCTGGCCGGCGGCAATATCGACGGCAAGCAGATTACCTGGGGCGACACCCACCATCCTGCGCTTTCAGAAACCAACGGCAAGTACGACGGCCAGTTCCTGTTCATCAACGACAAGGCCAACCCCCGTCTGGCGGTGATCGACCTGCGCGACTTCGAAACCAAGCAGATCGTGGTCAACCCGATCTACAAGTCGGAGCACGGCGGTGCTTTCGTTACCCCGAACACTGAATACATTATCGAAGCGGCCCAGTACGCTACCCCGCTGGCGAACAAGAAGTTTGTTCCGCTCGAGCGTTTCAACGAGGAGTATCGTGGCGGCGTGACCTACTGGAAGTTCGACCGCAAGGAAGGCAAGATCGACGTGAAGAAATCCTTCTCGCTCGAACTGCCGCCTTACAGCCAGGACTTGTCCGATGCCGGTAAAGGTCCGTCCGACGGCTGGTCTTTCACCAACTCCTTCTGCTCCGAGCGTTATGTCGGCGGTATCGAGAAGGGGCGCCCTCCGTATGAAGCCGGTTGCTCCGCTAAAGACACCGACTACATGCACGTGATCAACTGGAAAAAAGCTGCCGAACTGGTTGCTGCCGGCAAAGCCAAGAAGATCAACGGCCATGACGTTCTGATGATGGAAACCTCCATCAAGGAAGGCATCCTGTTCCTGGTCCCGGAGCCGAAGAGCCCGCACGGTGTTGACGTAACGCCTGATGGCAAACTGATCACGGTGGCCGGCAAGCTGGATACGCACGTTTCGGTGTTCAGCTTCGAGAAAATCCAGGCTGCGATCAAGGCCGGCAAGTTCGAGGGTAAAGACCCCTACGGCATTCCCGTGATCGCCATGCAGGACGCGCTGCACAAGCAGGTTCAACTGGGCTTGGGCCCGTTGCACACCCAGTACGACGCCAAGAAGTGCGTGGCCTACACTTCGCTGTATGTGGATTCTCAGGTTGCCAAGTGGGACTACTGCGAAGGCAAGGTGCTGGACAAGATTTCCAT
>JAUYSN010000297.1 GCA_030696235.1 Sulfuricella sp.
CGCTGCCCAAGGGGGCGACCCCGATCGACTTCGCCTACCACGTCCACACCGACCTGGGCGACCGCTGCCGCGGGGCCAAGGTGGACGGCAATATCGTGCCGCTCACTTATCCGTTGCAGAACGGCCAGCGCGTCGAGATCATCACCGTGAAGCAGGGCGGGCCTTCGCGCGACTGGCTCAACCCCAACCTGGGCTACGTCAGGACCTCGCGCGCCAAGGCGAAAATCCGCCACTGGTTCAAGCACCAGCACTACGAAGAGAACGTCGCCCAGGGGCGCGAGGCGCTGGAGAAGGAAACCCATCGCCTCGGCTTGCCCCTGCCCAACCTGGAAACGCTGGCACAGAAAAACCGCTTCGCCAGGCCTGAGGATTTGCTCGCCGCCATCGGGCGCGGCGACATTACTGCCCGTCAGGTGATGGCGGCGGTCCAGGAAGAGGTCGAGCCAAGAGAGGAAGAATGGCATCTGCCCGCACCGCGTGCGGGCATCGGTCCGTCTGCGTCCGGGGTGCTGCTTCACGGCGAGGGCGGGATGCTCACCACGATTGCCAAGTGCTGCAAGCCGGTGCCGCCGGATGCAATCGTCGGTTTCGTTACGCGTGGCCGTGGCGTGGCGATCCATCGCCAGGATTGCCCGAATGTTCTGCATTTCGATGAGAGCCAGCGCGACCGTTTGCTCGTCGCCAGCTGGGGAACGAAGAGCGGCGGTCATTACGAGGTGGATATCGAGATCGAGGCGAACGATCGTCAGGGACTGCTGCGTGACGTTTCCGAGGTGATGACGCGCGAGAAAATCAACGTCACGGCAGTGAGCACGCTAAGTCGGGGGCTTCAGGCAGGAATGCGTTTTACCGTGCAGATCGCCGATCTTGATCAGCTCGCGCGCATCCTCGCCCTGATCCGGGAAGTACCCGGCGTGGCTTGGGCGCGGCGCAGCTGATCGGCTCTCAGTGAGTTTGCTTAAGCAATTGATATTTCGATTCCTTCAGTTGTTCGGCGAGATCCAGAAAACCGTCGTCCTTGGCGAAGGTTGCAACCCTGTCCCAAGAGTCGTTGCGGTCAATGGATTTCGCGGTCTTGCAGTCGGTGGGAATGTGCTTGCGGAACTCATACAGCATGGCTTCGGTTTGAATGATCAAACGGTGCATTTGACACCTCCGTATCGCGTTTTATCGTTGACGGGAATCTTTCATGTGGAAGGTGAGCACCTTCCATGTATTAATTAAATATAGAGAATAAAATAGTGATTTCAAGATATTTTTAATTAAATAATAAATATTTTAAATCAATTGGTTATGTTATTTTAGGATGCTATGGTGTGGAGCTTCAGGAACTGGCGCAGGAGGCGCATCCAGCAACACGATACCCTGCCCGAACCGGCATGGAGGGATGCGGTTGTGTCCTTGCCGCTACTGGGGGGGCTGTCAGGTGACGAGCTCAACCGCCTGCGCGAACTGGTGATTTTGTTTTTGCACGAAAAGGAACTGGTCGCGGCGGGTGGATATGTATTGAGTGGCGACATGAGATTGAAGATTGCAGCACAGGCGTGCTTGCCGATTCTCAATTTGGGTCTGGACTATTATGCGGGTTGGGTGTCGGTCATCGTCTATCCGGACGAATTCGTGCCGGAATACGAATTCATGGATGAAGACGGGGTGGTGCACCAGGTGCGAGAACCGATGATCGGCGAATCCTGGGAGCGTGGGCCGGTGATCCTGTCCGGCGCCGATGCGGAGCGCTCCGGCGAGCACGACGGCGTCAACGTAGTGCTCCACGAATTCGCCCACAAGCTGGATATGCTGAACGGCGCGCCGGACGGCTTCCCGCCGCTGCATCGCGAAATGGATCGGGTCGCCTGGACTCAGGCTTTCTCCGGGGCATTTGACGATTTTAGCGCCAAAGTCGAATCCGATGCGGAAACGGTGATCGACCCTTATGCGGCGGAAAGCCCGGCGGAATTCTTTGCCGTGGTGAGCGAAGCTTTTTTTGAAATCCCGCACGCCCTGCTGCGGGAATATCCCGAGGTGTATCGGCAACTGGCTGAATTTTACCGCCAGGATCCGGCAGGGCGGATGGGCAGGGGAACGGGGTGCGCATGATGTGGCAGATTCTGGGCATGCTGGCTGCGGCCTATGCCGGGCTCGCGGGGGTGCTGTATTTTTCCCAGTCAAGCATGGTTTACTACCCGGAAATCGGTCGCGAGATTGTCGCCACGCCACTCCAGGCCGGCCTCGATTACGAGGAAGTGCGGCTGCTTGCGGCGGATGGCGTCGCTCTGCATGGCTGGTTCGTCCCCAGCGCTCAATCCCGCGGCACGGTGCTGTTCCTGCATGGCAACGCGGGCAATATTTCCCATCGCCTCGATTTCCTGCTGATGTTCCATCGCCTTGGCTACAACACCCTGATCATTGACTATCGCGGCTATGGCAACAGCGCTGGCGAGCCATCGGAGCAGGGCACCTACCTGGATGCCGAGGCGGCCTGGCGCTATCTGACCGAAACCCGGAAAATTCCTCCCGATACAATCGCACTGTTCGGCGAATCGCTGGGCGGCGCCGTCGCCGCCTGGCTGGCGGTTCGCCACGAGCCGGCGGCATTGGTGATTGCCTCCGGCTTCACCTCCGTGCCCGATCTCGCGGCGAAGTTCTACCCCTATCTTCCTGTCAGGCGGCTGTCCCGTTTCAGTTACGACACGCGGGAGTATCTGCAATCAGTCGCGGCCCCCGTCTTCATCGCCCACAGCCCGGACGACGAAATTATCCCCTACCGGCACGGGCGAGCGCTTTACGATGCGGCGAAACCGCCCAAGCAGTTCCTCGAACTCAGCGGCGGCCACAACGAGGGGTTTATTTTCGTGCGCGATTCCTGGGCGCGGGCGCTGGGCGAGTTCCTGGACGAGCATGTGGGCGTGGACAGCGCGGCAAAGCACGCACGCTGAAAAAGTCCGACGGGCTGCTAAGACACAATCCCCAACGCAACCAGCAGCGTGACCGTCCCCGCGATCAGGGCGCCGCAGCTAAGCAGCAACACGGCTCCAGCAGCGCAGTCCTTGGCGGTTTTGATGGCAGGATGGATTTCCGGATGCAGGTGATCGATCAAGGATTCCAGGGCGGTGTTGAATAATTCCGCCGCCAAGACCAGAACGGCCATGATGAAACACAACGTCCACCATATGGGGGGCGGACGCAGCAGCAACAGCGCAATCAGCAAGACGATTGCAAAACCGGTCTGCACCCGGAAGCTACGCTCGTTTTTCCAGGCTGCGCGGATGCCTGCCCAGGCAAAACCGAGACGGTTGATGAACTTTTGGTTTTTCATGGTTTATCCAGTTCTAGCGCCAACACGACCCACCCGTCCCACGTTATCCGCTCCTCTTTTGAGCCGAGCGTATTGGCCCGCCTCGCCAAGCGCACCCGCACATCCACGAGGCTTTCCAGCAAGACTTGACGTGGCTGGTCAAAATTCTTGCTGTCCTGGGGCAGGTTAAACCAGGACAGTGGACGGCGTAGGGTTTCCTGCGTCACGGTTCCGACCCATACGGGCTGGCCCTGGTCGCGCAAGACCGTATCTGCGGGCCAAAGGCGCAATACCAGGCGCCGGTCGTCCCGGTTCAGCACCGGGTAGACGAGTGCCAGCGCTTCGTAGCGGCCGTCGTGGGCACGTGGTAGCAGCGGCAATTGCATGGCGGGGCGGGTTGTATCGAGCCACAGCAGCAAACTTTTTTCGGGCAAAGGATCCCGCCAGCCACTTGTCAGCAGTCTATGGTGCAGGGATTCGAGCGAGCCTGCCCATTGCACGGTAAGCGGCTGCTCGTACTCGCCTTCGATATCGATGCGCCATGCAGGCAGGGTTTGCCACGTGTCGCCCCACCAGTCCTGTTGCGCCATTATTCTGGTTTCCTGACGCACGGCATAACGCAGGGTATCGGCGGCATGCCGCGTTACCACATTCCAGGCCCCGCCTGCCAGCAAAGCCGAGAACGCCACGATCATCAAGCCGCGGGGTGACAGCGCCGCCGCGGAATGGCGCGAGTACGCAATACCCAACACGGCCACCCACGCCATGCCAAAAGCCACACCGCCCAATACATCGGAAAGCCAATGCGCGCCCAGGTATAGCCGTGAAAAGGCGACCAAGGCGACCAACACGATAATCGCGGTAAATGCTATCAGACGGCCACGGGGAGAAAGCTCGCGCGCAATCAGCACTGCCAGAAAACCGTAAGTCACCATGCTCATGGTGACGTGGCCGCTCGGAAAGGAAAATATGCTTGGCCCTTCGTACAGAGGAAACGGACGCGCCCGGCCCAATCCTGCTTTGATTGCCATGGTCAAGGCGGCGGCGAAGCCTGCCGCGGCCAGCCAGTAGGCCGCCGCCCGCCAGGCGCGTTTCCACGACAGCCAGAGCAGTACCGCCAACACTACCGTGAGGGTGACCGCAGCATCGCCCAGTTCGGTCAGCGCGATCATGACGCTGTCGCCGAAAGGGGTGCGCAGCCCCTGCAACAAGTGATAAATGGAGCTGTCGATGAGCACCAAAGGGTCGCGGGTGACGACGTCTTCCAGAATGCCGAAAAATCCCCAGGCGGCAAGAACTAACAGCCCCGCAAATACCAATAGGGCGCGGGATTCTGGTTTTTCTGGATCAAACAGCGCGTTGACCAAGCCCCGAAAAGAGCGACCTTCGCCAGGCGCCGCAGCCCATGCCTGCATATGAGCTAAGCTGGCTTCAAAGGGTGGTTGCAGCCACAGGATAGCGTGGCGTATCCCCCATGTCCCGACCCAGACGGCGAGCAGCAGCAATGCGATGAGCACGGCGAGGCGCATCGCCACCGCTCCAGCCAGCCCCAGTGATGCGCCGAACACCACGCCAGGGAGAATGTAGACGGGTGCCCAGCACAATGCGGACAGAATATTCACGAAGTAAAAGCGCAGTGGCGGCATCCCCAGCATTCCCGCCACGGCAGGAATGACCGGACGTACTGGCCCGACGAAGCGGCCCAGCAAGACGCTTTTGTCACCATGCCGACGAAAGAATGCCTCGCCTCTCGTCATCAATTGCGGGTCACGGCTGAACGGCCACAGGGTCCGCAACTGCCCTCGGTAACGATGGCCCAGCCAGTAGCTGATACCATCGCCCGCAATCGCTCCGGCCGCCGCCCATGCCAGGGTAGCCCATAAATTCAGCACGCCGGCGGCCATCAAGGCCCCTACCCCAAACATCGCTAGCGTGCCGGGAATGAACAAGCCCACCAACACCAGGGATTCGGCCAGAGAGACGAGAAAAACCGCGGCGCCAGCCCAGTGGGAGTGTTGTGCGGTCCA
>JAUYSN010000312.1 GCA_030696235.1 Sulfuricella sp.
AGGAAAGCTTACGCTACGGACTGGTCGCCTTTCAGGAAAGGCAAGTGGGATGATCCGGCCGACACCTCCGTGCCGCTGGTCGATCTGCAGCGGCTGTCGGGCGTGCTGACGGCGGTTCCCGCCAACTTCAAGCTGCATTCGCGGGTGGAGAAGATCATTGCCGACCGCCGCCAGATGGGTGGGGGCAGGTTGCCGCTCGACTGGGGGATGGCGGAAAACCTGGCCTATGCCTCCTTGCTGGAAAACGGCTTCGCGGTGAGGATTTCCGGCCAGGATAGCGGGCGCGGGACGTTTTTCCACCGCCATGCCGTGCTGCATGACCAGAATCGGGAGAAATGGGATGCCGGGGTGTATCTCCCCCTCCAGAACATATCCGACAAGCAGCCGCATTTCCTGGTGATCGATTCGGTGCTGTCTGAAGAGGCGGTGCTCGGTTTCGAGTACGGCTATGCTTCGGCCGAGCCGAACGAACTGGTGATCTGGGAGGCGCAGTTCGGCGATTTCGCCAATGGCGCCCAAGTGGTGATCGACCAGTTCATCAGCGCCGGCGAGGCCAAATGGGGCCGGCTATGCGGCCTGGTGATGCTGCTGCCGCACGGCTACGAGGGGCAGGGGCCGGAACATTCTTCGGCACGCCCGGAGCGCTACCTGCAATTGTGTGCCGAGGACAACATCCAGGTCTGCATGCCCACCACGCCAGCGCAAATATTCCATTTGCTGCGTCGCCAGATGGTGCGGCCTTATCGCAAGCCGTTGATCGTGATGAGCCCGAAGAGTTTGCTGCGCCACAAGGACGCAGTGTCGTCGCTGGAAGATCTGGCGCGTGGGAAATTTCATCCGGTGATCGGCGAAGTGGACGTAACCGATCCGGACCAGGTCACCCGTGTCGTGGCGTGCAGCGGCAAGGTCTATTACGATTTGCTGGCGGCACGGCGCGAGCACAAGCTCAACCATATCGCCATCGTCCGCATCGAGCAACTTTATCCTTTCCCGGCAGTGCAATTCACGGCCGAGATGCAACGCTACAAGAAGGTTAAGGAGCTGGTGTGGGCACAGGAAGAACCGATGAACCAGGGCGCCTGGTATCAGACCCAGCATCATCTGCGCGAATGTCTGTCGGCCAGGCAGCAGCTTTTCTATGCCGGACGCCCCGCGTCCGCATCGCCGGCGGTGGGCTATGCGGCCAAGCATCAGGAGCAGCAGCAGGCTTTGGTGGCAGCGGCACTTAAGAAATATAAATAACTATTAACTCATTAAGTTATCGGAGACTATTAAGATGCTAGTTGAAGTTAAGATACCGGTTTTATCCGAGTCCATCTCCGAGGCCAGCTTGCTTTCCTGGCACAAAAAAGTGGGCGATGCCGTGGTGCGCGACGAGAACCTGATCGACGTTGAAACCGACAAGGTGGTGCTCGAATTGCCCGCGCCTCAGTCCGGCGTGTTGACGAAAATCGTCAAGGGCGACGGACTGTCCGTGACCAGTGGCGAGGTGATCGCCGTGATCGACACCGAGGCCAGGAGCGCTGTGGCGGCTGAATCGGCGCAGGTGCAGGTATCAGAGACAGTCAGCGCCGCTCTCAGCCCGGCGGTGCGCAAACTGGTGGCCGAGCATCACCTCAATCCGGCGGAAATCAGTGGCAGCGGCCAGGGCGGGCGCATCACGAAAGAAGACGTGCTGGCCCATCTCGAAAAACCGGCCAGTCCAGCGGCGGCAACTGCGCCGGTGAACACCCCGTCGGTGGCGCCGGCAATTCCCGCCGGCACCCGCCCGGAGCAGCGCGTGCCGATGACCCGGTTGCGCGCTCGCGTCGCTGAACGCCTGGTAGAGGCCCAGCAAACCGCCGCCATCCTCACCACCTTCAACGAAGCCAACATGCAGCCGGTGATGGAACTGCGCAGCCGCTACAAGGAAAAATTCGAGAAGGAGCACGGCGTTAAACTCGGTTTCATGTCCTTCTTCGTCAAGGCGGCGGTCGCGGCGTTGAAGAAATATCCTATCGTCAACGCCTCTATAGACGACAGCGATATTGTCTACCACGGCTACTACGACATCGGTATCGCGGTAAGCAGCCCCCGGGGCTTGGTGGTGCCGATTCTGCGCGACGCAGACCAGCTTTCCATCGCCGAGATCGAGAAGAAAATCGTCGATTTCGGCGCCCGCGCCAAAGACGGCAAGCTGACCATCGAGGAGCTCACCGGCGGTACCTTCACCATCTCCAACGGCGGCGTGTTCGGTTCGATGCTGTCGACGCCCATCCTGAATCCGCCGCAATCGGCCATTCTCGGCATGCACAAGACCACTGACCGCCCCGTGGTGGAAAACGGCCAGATCGTCATCCGTCCAATGATGTATTTGGCGCTGTCCTACGACCATCGCATCATCGACGGTCGTGAAGCGGTGCTGTCGCTGGTGGCGATCAAGGAAGCGCTGGAAGATCCGGCGCGCATGCTGTTGCAGATATAAACCTAGAAAAAGCAGTTGTCCGCAGATTACGCAGATTTTCGCAGATTAAACAACGAGTAAGATTGGATAGGTAACGCACCTTTTGGGTGATGTGCTACTCACCCACAAGCATATTAAAATCTGCGTCGCCTAGAGGCGCCTACTTTTGGTAATCTGTGTAATTTGCGGATGAAACTGCAGTTTTTAGGTTAATTTCAGGGAGCCCACGATGTCAGTAACCTATGATGTGGCGGTAATCGGCGCCGGCCCGGCCGGCTATGTTTCGGCAATCCGCTGCGCCCAGCTCGGGCTGAGTACGGTGTGCATCGACGACTGGAAAAACGAGGACGGCAAGGCCAGCCTGGGCGGAACCTGCCTCAACGTCGGCTGCATTCCCTCCAAAGTGCTGCTCGAATCCTCGGAGAACTACGAACGCATCCGGGACAACTTTCCCGCTCACGGCATCACGGTCGAGGGGCTGAAGCTGGATGTAGGCACCATGCTGGCGCGCAAGGAAAAGATCGTGCGCACCCTGACCAGCGGCATTGCGGTGCTGCTCAGAAAGAACAAGGTGGCCATCATCCACGGCCGGGCCAGTTTTGCCGGCGGCGGCGCGCTATGGAAACTCGAAGTGGCGCGGCATGATGGGAAGATGGAATCGGTCGAGGCCAGGCACGTGGTCATCGCCACCGGTTCCACCCCGCGTCAACTGCCGCAGGTGCCGGTGGACAACCAGCGGGTGGTGGACAATGCCGGTGCGCTCGACTTCAAGGAAGTGCCGAAGCGGCTCGGCATCATCGGCGCCGGCGTCATCGGCCTGGAACTGGGCAGCGTATGGCGCCGGCTCGGTTCGAATGTCACCCTGTTTCAGGCAAACGATGCCTTCCTGTCCAGCGTGGATGACCAGCTCGCAGCCGAGGCGCTGCGCATCTTTACGCGGCAAGGGTTGACGATCCATCGTGGCGTCAAGTTCTCCTCGATCAAGGTGGGCAGTAAAAACGTTGCTGTCGAATTCGAAAACAAGGAAGGCGCGCAGAAGCAGTTGTTCGACAAGCTGGTTGTGGCGATCGGCCGCGCCCCCAACACTGCCGGCCTGGATGCCGGCAAGATCGGGCTCAGGCTCGACGAGCAGGGACATGTTGACGTCGACGAGCATTGCCGCACCAACTTGCCGAACATCTATGCCATTGGCGACGTGGTGCGCGGGCCCATGCTGGCGCACAAGGGTTCGGAAGAAGGCGTCGCAGTGGCCGAGCTGATCGCCGGCCAGGCCGGGCACGTCAATTACGCAACTATCCCCTGGGTGGTCTATACCTCGCCGGAAATCGCCTGGGTAGGGCAGACCGAGCAGGCGCTGAAAGTCGCCGGAGTGGAATACAGCAAGGGAACCTTCCCGTTCAGTGCCAACGGCCGCGCCCATGCCTTGCAGGAAACGGCCGGCCTGGTCAAGGTTCTGGCCGATGCCAAAACCGACCGCATCCTCGGCGTGCACATCATCGGCCCGTGCGCTTCCGAATTGATTCAGGAAGCGGTAGTGGCGATGGAATTCGCGGCGAGCAGCGAGGACATCGCCCGCATCGTGCATGCCCATCCCTCGCTTTCGGAGTCCTTGCATGAGGCGGCACTGGGCGTGACCAAGCGGTCGATTCATATTTAATGCTGGCGGCGTGTTGAACATGAACCTGGCGGAATGCGTCCACCGGCGGGCCTGCCAGCACGGTATCGTGCTGGATGAGGCGCAACGGCAAGCGGTGGATCGTCTGCAGCGTCTTTACGATGCCTTGCTGGGAAGCGAAGCGCGCAAGAGTCGGTTTGTGCATAAATTGTTCGGCAGAAAACAACACCCTGTTCGCGGATTGTACTTGTGGGGTGGGGTTGGCCGCGGGAAAAGCTTTCTGATGGATGCCTTTTTCTCCAGCGTGCCGATCGAGCATAAAAAGCGGGTGCATTTTCATCGCTTCATGCAGGATGTTCACGCCGAGCTCGACACCATCAAGCATCACGCCGACCCGCTGGTTATCGTGGCGCAGCGCATTGCGCAGCAGGCGCGCCTGATCTGTTTCGATGAATTCCACGTCAGCGATATCGCCGATGCCATGCTGCTGGGACGGCTGCTGCGCGAACTTCTGCAGCAGGGTGTGGTACTGATCGCCACCTCAAACCATAAACCGGATGAACTTTACATGCACGGTCTGCAGCGCAGCCGCTTTTTGCCCGCCATCGCCCTTCTCAAGGAACGGCTGGATGTGGTTGAAATCGACGCCGGCATCGACTACCGGCTGCGCATGCTGGAAAGGGTAAGGACCTACCACCTCCCCCTCGATGAAGCGGCTGAAGCCAATCTGGCTGGCGCTTTTTCCAGTCTTGCCGGCGGAGAAGGGGCAAGCCATGTTGCCATGGAGATCGAGGGTCGCCGGATACCCACAGCACGCACAGCGCCCGGCGTGGTCTGGTTCGAGTTTCAGACCATTTGCGGTGCACCGCGAGGGCAGGCGGACTATATTGAAATTGCCCGGCGCTTCCATACCGTGCTGATTTCCGGCATTCCGAAAATGGCGCCTGAACAGGCGGCGGAAGCAC
>JAUYSN010000374.1 GCA_030696235.1 Sulfuricella sp.
GGCGCTGCGCAACCGCTCCAGCCGTCCGGTCATGGTCGATGGACACGACGTCATGCCTGAAGTGCGGCGCGTGCTCGGCAAGATGCGAGAATTTTCGGAAAGCGTGCGTTCGGGTCACTGGAAAGGCCACACTGGCAAGCCGATCACCGACATCGTCAACATCGGCATCGGCGGCTCCGATCTCGGCCCGGCAATGGCCTGCCTGGCGCTTGCGCCTTATGGCAAGCCGGGGTTGCATGCCCACTTCGTCTCCAATATCGACGGCACCCAGCTGGCGGAAACGCTGAAGCAGCTCGACCCGGCAACCACGCTGTTCATCGTCGCTTCGAAGACCTTCACCACCCAGGAAACCATGACCAACGCGGCTTCCGCGCGGGCCTGGCTGCTCCGCTCGGCGCGTGACGAAGCCGCCGTGGCCCGGCATTTCGTCGCCGTTTCCACCAACACCGCAGCCGTCGCCCAGTTCGGCATCGACACTGCGCACATGTTCGAATTCTGGGACTGGGTGGGCGGACGCTACTCGCTGTGGTCGGCGATCGGACTGCCGATTGCCGTTTTCATCGGCATGGACCATTTCGAGGCCTTGCTCACCGGCGCATCCGAAATGGACGAGCACTTCCGCAGCGCACCGCTGGAAGGCAACATGCCGGTCATCATGGCCCTGATCGGGATGTGGCACGCCAATTTCTGGAATGCCCACAGCCACGCCGTGCTGCCCTACGACCAGTCCCTCGCGCGCTTCCCGGCGTACCTGCAGCAGCTCGACATGGAAAGCAACGGCAAGCGTGTCGACCGCAACGGCAAAACCGTCGATTACACCACCGGCCCGGTGATCTGGGGCGAACCCGGCACCAACGGCCAGCACGCCTTCTACCAACTGATCCACCAGGGCACCCGGCTGGTGCCGGCGGATTTTCTCGCCCCGGTCGAGAGCCACAACCCCATCGGCGAGCATCACGCCATCCTGCTCTCCAACTTCTTTGCCCAGACCGAAGCGCTGATGAAGGGAAAAACGGCGGAAGAAGCCCGCGCCGAACTGGAAGCGGCGGGCATGAAAGGCGCCGCGCTGAAAGAATTGCTGCCGCACAAGGTGTTCCCCGGCAACAGCCCGACCAACTCGATTTTGTTCCAGAAACTCGACCCCAGGACCCTGGGCGCGTTGGTCGCACTCTACGAGCACAAGGTGTTCGTGCAGGGCATGATCTGGAACCTGAATTCCTTCGACCAGTGGGGGGTGGAACTGGGTAAGCAACTGGCGCAGAAAATCCTGCCGGAGCTTGCCGGCACGGCAGCCATCTCCTCCCACGATTCCTCAACCAACGGGTTGATCAATTATTTCAAGGTACGCAGGGGTTAGGACGCCACGCCGGAGGATGCTGTCCGCCGTAGTTGCCTTGACGGGCTACTCCTTAAGCAGGACGCTTTCGGCCAGCACATCCACCCCATGCTGGGGCTTGATGGCGCGGGCAGGGATATTGGCACCGGCGCGCCAGTTCATCACGGCTTCATGCTTGCTCTCCCCGATCACCAGGAACAACACCTGCTTTGCTTGGCTCAAGCGCCAGGCGCTCAAGCTTACCCGCTCAGCAGGGGTCTTGGGCGCATCGAATACCGGCAGAGCTACGGGAGAATCCACCTCCTGGCCCCAATCGTTGCCGGGGAACAGGCTGGCAGTATGGCCATCCTCGCCCAGCCCGAGCAGCACCAGATCGAACTCCCCAACCGGCTTCAAGGTAGCGGAATAGGCTGCTGCAGCTGCTTTTGCACCCATTTCGGCCGGAATTGCATAAACCTGCTTTTGCGGCACCGGAACATGGTCCAGCCAGGCATCCCGCGCCATGGTGCTGTTGCGCCCGGGATCGATAGCGGGCAGGCAGCGTTCGTCGCCAAAGTAGATATGCCAGGCTGCCCAGTCAGTCTTTAAAGCGCACAGCCGCTTATACAGGGCGCGTGGGGTACTGCCGCCGGCCAGCACCACACGGAAGGCGCCGGAGTCTATAATCGCCTGCTCGGCGGCACGGGCAATCATGTTGACGGCTTCGGTCTGCAAGGACTGCTCCGAAGAAAAAAGATACCAGCGGCAAAGTTGCGGGGGGGTCATATCTTCACCATGGACCAAGCCGCCGCATCACATTTCCATCCGAACTACCGAGGCCGATCATGCAGATATTCATGCTGCCTTCCTTTTCCATTACATTTTTTAAGTATAGATCAGGAAAGCGGATGCGGAGCCCAAACCGATTCGGTGAGGGCGGCGATCTGCAGCAAACAGATGCGCAGGTAAGGCAAGACTCAGGAAATTCTCATACCTTGATGTAAACCCAGTCCTCCTTCAGGCGCAGGGTGATCTGGTCCAAGGCGGAGGAGGCAACCCCGGTATGCGGTAGCAGTTGCACGTCCACCCCTTTTTTCTGGAGTTTCTTGATGGTCTGCCCGCAGGCAATGAAACCGAGGTTGGGATATTTTTCCTGCATCAAGCCGATACGCTGGGCATAGGGAGAGACATCCGCGCGCAGCAAATCGACACCCCCGCCATTGGCAACGATTTCAATCTGGAGTTTTCGACCGGACCGCCGAGAGCTATCCAGCAGGCTCTCGGTTTCGTCCAGGGCAGTCTTGAGCCGGACCGGATTGGATGAACCCACGTGAACAATGATTTTTTGGGGCTCCGCCCCGACATCGTTGCGCTGCACGCTCCGGAGCAGACGCATCATTTCTCTGTCGCCCCCCATCCCTGTCCAGGTGTGGGCGAACCAGCCGGTGGCTCCACCGATGCACAGCAGCAGGCAAGCAGCCAGCGCCTGAAGATGGGACGCGCGAAAACGCCGCCCTTTCACCGCCGATCTGCCCCGGGTGGGAGGGTGCTCGTAGGCGTGCCGCATCCTCTCCTTCAGCCCGCGCAGTTCGCACACCCGTTCCTTCAGACCATCATCATGCTCGATCGCATCGAAGGCCTGGCTTTTCTCAGCCCCGTCGAGTTGATCGTCCACAAATGCATTGAGGAATTCATCTGAAATGCCTTGATCATCCTGCTTCATTTTATTCTCCTGATATGGCTGATCGGCGCGGACTGCACTGGGGCAAGTTCCTGCAACATTTCCTTCAACGCCCGCCGCGCACGACACAAGCGGCTCATCACGGTGCCGACCGGAATCTCCAGGATGGCGGCGACCTCGGCATAGGAAAACTCTTCCAGATCCACCAGCGTCAGCACCTGGCGCTGGCCCATCGCGAGCCTGGCTACCGCCCCGCGCACCCGGCCCACAATCTGGGTCTGCGCATGCTCATCCTCCGGTGTGGTTTCGTGCACACAGCGGCAATCCTCTATTTCATCAATATCCTCCATCTCCCGGTGTTGCCGGAAATGATCGCGCCAGCAGTTGGTCAGGATGCTGAACAGCCAACTGTTCAGCAGTTCCGGGGCGCGCAACTGACTCGCGTTCTTCAGTGCCTTGGACAATGTTTCCTGCACCAGATCATCCGCCAGCGCCGCATCATGACTCCAGGAGTACGCGACCCGGTATAGGCGTACCCGGCTTTGCTCCAATTGGTCGTGGAAGACATGGGACCGGCAGAACAGGGAAAGGATTTTCATCGTATCGGAAT
>JAUYSN010000315.1 GCA_030696235.1 Sulfuricella sp.
CAGGATCGTGGTGATCGCCGCCGTCAGCGTCGTCTTGCCGTGATCCACGTGACCAATCGTACCCACGTTTACGTGCGGCTTGGTCCGCTCAAATTTGCTTTTTGCCATGATGACTTCCCTTCTGTACTTAAAGAACGATTATTTCTTGTTAATAATTGCTTCGGCGACATTCTTCGGCGCCTCCGCATAATGCTTGAATTCCATGGTGTACGTCGCACGACCCTGAGTCAGCGAGCGCAGCGTGGTGGAATAGCCGAACATTTCGGCCAAAGGCACTTCGGCCTTGATGGACTTGCCGCCGCCAGCCATGTCATCCATGCCCTGGATCATGCCGCGACGGGAGGAAAGATCGCCCATCACGTCGCCCATTTTCTCTTCCGGCATCTCCACTTCCACCGCCATCATCGGCTCGAGCAGCACCGGACTGGCTTTGCGCATACCGTCCTTGAACGCCATCGAAGCCGCCATCTTGAAGGCGTTTTCGTTGGAATCGACGTCATGGTAGGAACCGTCGAACAAGGTCACTTTCACGTCCACCACCGGGAAACCGGCAAGCACGCCGTTCGGCAAGGTTTCGCGCAAACCCTTTTCCACTGCGGGGATGTATTCGCGCGGCACGGTACCGCCCTTGACGGCATCGATGAACTCAAAGCCCTTGCCGGCCTCGTTCGGGCCCATCTTGATCCAGACGTGGCCATACTGGCCGCGACCGCCGGACTGCTTGACGAACTTGCCCTCGACTTCGACTTCTTTCCTGATCGCCTCGCGGTATGCCACTTGCGGCGCACCCACGTTGGCCTCGACGCCGAATTCGCGACGCATACGGTCAACCAGAATTTCCAGATGCAACTCGCCCATGCCGGAAATGATGGTTTGATTGGTTTCCTCGTCGGTGCGCACGCGGAACGATGGATCTTCCTGCGCCAGACGATTAAGGGCCAGGCCCATTTTCTCCTGGTCAGCCTTGGTCTTGGGTTCCACGGCGACGTGAATCACTGGCTCAGGGAATATCATGCGTTCCAGGATGATCGTTTTGTTCAGGTCGCACAGCGTATCGCCCGTGGTCGCCTCCTTGAGGCCCACTGCCGCCGCGATATCGCCCGCGTACACTTCCTTGAGTTCTTCGCGCTGATTGGCGTGCATCTGCAGAATCCGGCCGATGCGCTCTTTCTTTCCCTTGATCGGGTTGTAGATGGTGTCGCCGGTTTTCACCATGCCGGAATAGACGCGGAAGAAAATCAGCTGACCGACAAAAGGATCGGTCATGATCTTGAACG
>JAUYSN010000316.1 GCA_030696235.1 Sulfuricella sp.
CTACCGCTGGCGCATCAAGAAAGCCAGCAAGGGCGAGATCAAGCTGGTCGGTGGCGGCGAAGTGGTCGGCAGCATCCCCTCCGGTCTGCCCAGCCTCGGTCTGCCGAAGATGAGCTGGGACACGGTGATGACGCTGCTTTCCAGCGCGCTGGTGATCTCGCTGGTAGGTTTCATGGAGGCGATTTCCATCGCCAAGGCAATGGCCGCCAAGACCAAGGATCGCATCGACCCGAACCAGGAACTGATCGGCCAGGGCATCGCCAACATCGTCGGCAGCTTCAGTCAGGCTTTCCCGGCCAGCGGCTCGTTCTCGCGCTCCGCAGTCAACCTCAACGCCGGCGCCAGAACCGGCATGTCCTCGGTGTTCGCCGGGGTAATCGTGCTGGTCACCCTGCTGTTCCTCACTCCGTTGCTGTATCACCTGCCCCAGGCGGTTTTAGCCGCGGTAATCATGATGGCAGTGATCGGCCTGGTCAACTTCAAGGCAATCAAGCATGCCTGGCACACCCACAAGCACGACGGCATTGCCTCGGTCGTGACTTTTGTCGCCACTCTGGCATTCGCGCCACACCTGGATAACGGCATCATGATCGGCGCCGGATTGGCCATCATTCTCTATCTCTACCGTACCATGTCGCCGCGCGTCGCCATCCTCGGGCGCTATCACGACGGCACCCTGCGCGACGTCAAGGTGCACAACCTGCCCACCAGCGAGCACATCATCGCCATGCGCTACGACGGCTCGCTGTATTTCGCCAACGTCTCCTATTTCGAGGACACCGTCCTGGAAGCAGTTTCCAGCAGCCCCTGCGCCAAGCACCTCCTGATCGTGTCGGACGGCATCAATCAGCTCGATGCTTCGGGCGATGAAGTCATCCACCATGTGGTGGAAAGGCTGCGTTCCAACGGCATCCGGGTGGTTTTCAGCGGCCTGAAGAAACAGGTGCTAGACGTCATGCGCCATTCCGGCCTGTTCGATTACATCGGCCAGGAAAATGTTTTTCCCGATGAAGAGAAGGCGCTGGATTCAATTTACGCCGAAGTGCTCGAAGCC
>JAUYSN010000320.1 GCA_030696235.1 Sulfuricella sp.
GGACGGTGCTGGTGTTCGGCCTGGTGTTCATCGTCGCCGGCCTGGCATTCAAGCTCGGCGCGGTGCCGTTCCACATGTGGGTACCCGACGTCTACCAGGGCGCACCTACCGCGGTGACGCTGTTCATCGGTTCGGCGCCGAAGATCGCCGCTTTTGCCTTCGTCATGCGCCTCCTGGTCGAGGGCCTGCAGGGAATGGCGCATGACTGGCAGGGCATGCTGATCATCATGGCCGTGCTGTCGATGGCGATCGGCAACATCACCGCCATCGCCCAGACCAACCTCAAGCGCATGCTGGCCTATTCCACCATCTCCCACATGGGCTTCCTGCTGCTCGGCATCCTTTCCGGCAGCCTGAACGGCTACAGCGGTTCCATGTTCTACGTGCTGTCCTACGTGCTGATGAGCCTGGGTACTTTCGGCATGATCCTGCTGCTGTCGCGCAAGGGCTTCGAGGCGGAAAATCTCGACGACTTCAAGGGTTTGAACCAGCGCAGCCCATGGTATGCCTTCATGATGTTGCTGCTGATGTTCTCCATGGCCGGCGTGCCGCCGACGGTGGGCTTCTACGCCAAGCTGTCCGTGCTGCAGGCGGCGTTGCTGGCCGGCTTCGTCTGGGTGGTCGTGTTCGCCGTCCTGATGTCGGTGATCGGCGCTTTCTACTACCTGCGCATCGTCAAGTTGATGTATTTCGATGCGCCTGAAGATCAGTCGCCCATTTCCTCGCAACCTGATGCCAACGTGCTCATGAGCATGAACGGGCTGGCCGTGCTGGCGCTGGGCATCCTGCCGCAGCCCTTGATGGCGCTGTGCGCCTACAGCATCCAGCATTCGCTGCTGTGACACAGGTACTGATCATCCTGGTATTGGCGTTTGTCGCGGCAAACCTGCCGTTTGTGCTGGAGCGCCGCCTGTTCGTATTGCCGCCGCGCCAGGATGGCAAAAGCCTGCTCTGGCGCCTGCTTGAACTGGTGCTGATGTATTTCACCGTCGGCGGCATTGCCTGGCTGGTAGAAAAAAATCTTGGCCCGGTACATCCGCAGCACTGGGAATTTTACGCTACCACGGTATGCTTGTTTCTGGTGTTCGCCTATCCCGGCTTCGTATACCGCTTTCTCTGGCGCAGGCGTGGCATCTGACCAGTTTCCTGGGCAGATGCGCTCCGCTCTCCACTAGGCTGCCTGCGCGAACTTTTCTTTCGAGGCGCTGGCTGCCGCCGCGTCTTCCCCGGAATATGCCATCCCCGACCACAGCATCTTGTAGGCGATTTCCTCGTTGCCGTTCTGGCAGATTTCC
>JAUYSN010000322.1 GCA_030696235.1 Sulfuricella sp.
CGTTTGATGGGGTTGGTCTGAGGCTGCCGGTTTCCTGGCCATTGCGGTATCTCCCGTGTGTACGGTGCGTACGGGCAGATTACCGCTAACCAGGATGGGGGTAAAGCTTAAGCTAGCACAATCACCAGGTAGGTGATGTACATCGCGCCGTTAACGGCCAGATGCCAGACCTTGAGCTGCCCGCGGCTGATCATGATGCGTATCCACAGCGCGGCGAGCAGGGTGATGACGATGCCCGCGAGCACCTCCTGGCGCGGTTCCCATGGGGTAAGCATGATGCCGATGGCCGGCAGCAGGGTGCCCTGGAATACCATTGCGCCGGTGATATTGCCGAAGGCCAGGGTGTCCTTGTGCTTGCGGATCCACAGGATGCTGTTGACCTTTTCCGGCAGCTCGGTGGCGATCGGGATGATCAGCAGCGACAGCAGCAGGGGAGAGATGCCGAGCAGGCTGGAGGCATCCTCTACGCCGTGAATGAAGCCCTTGGCGCCGGCCACCAGCAGGCCAAGCCCGAGCGCGAGCTGGATGATGATCATCGGCATTCCTTCCGGCAGCCCCAGACGGCACAGGAACATCTTTTCCTCCGCCTCGGTGCCATGGCCCTCTTTGACCAGATGGGCGGAGGCGCGCAGGGTGAGCATGATGTAGACGAAGTAAGTCAGAACCAAGGTGAAGCCGATGGCAGCGCGTATTTCAGCCTGCTGGTGCGGCACGAACAGGGCGATGGCGGAAAAGGCGAAAGCCATCAGGAAGAAGTTCAGGTCGCGGGTCAGGCCGGTCCGCTCCGGGGTGAAATGGCCGTGGAC
This sequence comes from Sulfuricella sp., assembly GCA_030696235.1. GTDB lineage: Bacteria > Pseudomonadota > Gammaproteobacteria > Burkholderiales > Sulfuricellaceae > Sulfuricella. The sequence goes on from JAUYSN010000322.1 coordinate 807, forward strand.
GCCGCGCTTTTTCAGCACCGCCAGCGCCATCAGGGAGATCGACAGGGTGGACAGCATCAGCGGCGCGCCGAGGATCGCGCCGACCCCGATTTCCTCGTTGAGGTGGGTGTCGGCGGTACCCGCCATCAGCGCCAGCAGCGGCACCATGGTTTCCGGCAGGGCGGTGCCCACGGCGGCAAACAGCGAGCCGGTGACACCTTCCGAGATCTTCAGTTTTTCGCCCAAATGCTCCAATGCATTGGTAAATACCTCGGCGGCAATTAGAATGACGATCAACATCAGGAACAGAGTGGCGAAAGTGGTCACGGGCGATTTCCCTTGGAAAAAACGTGGCGCGATTATAGCATTGTGCAACAGCCCATAGCCCTACATGAATTGGAAATGAAATGAAAATTGACCGTTCAGGATTTTTGCAGGGCGTGCGCTTCATTGCCTCGCCTAACTGCGACGATCGGCCGCCTGAAGTGGAGTTCGACATTCCGCTGCTGGTGATCCACAACATCAGCCTGCCACCGCGCAGCTATGGCGGCACCGGCGTGATCGACTTTTTCACCAACCAGCTCGACATCTGGCAGCATCCTTATTACGAGATGATCGCCGATCTCAAGGTTTCCACCCATTTCTTCATCCGCCGCGAAGGCGAGGTGATCCAGTTCGTGTCGTGCAACAAGCGCGCCTGGCATGCAGGCGTGTCGAGCTGGCACGACCGCATGCGCTGCAACGACTTCTCAATCGGCATCGAGATGGAAGGCAGTGACAGCGACCCGTTTACCGATATCCAGTACGAGAAACTGGCGGAGCTGACGCGTGCAATTCAGGAGGCTTACCCGATCAAGGAGATCGTCGGCCATTCGGATATCGCCCCGGTGCGCAAGACCGATCCGGGGCCGTGCTTCGACTGGCAAAAATACCGGAACCTGATCGCCATCGCAGGGTCTGAGGAGGGCGACGATATTTCTTCCTGAAGCAGGGTTCAGGCGCTAAAATTACGATTCTTGAAAACCAATTGCGATTTCTCATGGACAAAACGTTCACCAAGGGCGAAGTTAACTGCGCCGAGTGCAGCATCCGCAAGTCGGTCCTGTTCGCCGGGCTGGAAATCAGCGATTGCGAGAGCATACACCGCCCGATCGACGATATCGCGCTTGCCCCGCATGAAGTGCTTTACCGGGCGGGCGATCCGGCGCAGGCGGTGTTCACCATTCGCAGCGGCCTGCTCAAGCTGGTCCAGTATCTGCCGGACGGGCGCCAGCGCATTGTCCGCCTGCTCCGCGCCTCCGATGTCACCGGCCTGGAATCGTTGCTTGGGCAACCCTACCAGCATGACGCCATCGTTTTGCAGCAGTCGGAGGTTTGCCGCATTCCGCTGGAAGTGATCCAGCGGCTGGACCGGGATAATCCCAAGCTGCGCAAGGAATTGATGGTGCGCTGGCAGCGCGCGCTGGATGAGGCGGATGCCTGGCTGACCCAGCTTGCCACCGGCAGCGCCAGGGCGCGCATGGCGCGCCTGCTGCAGCGCCTGGTCAGCGGCAGGGAGGACGATGCTTGCGAGCTGTTCGGGCGCGAGGATATGGGGTCGATGCTCGGCATCACCACCGAAACCGCCAGCCGCATCATTGCCGAATTCAAGCGCAGCGGGGCCTTGCAGGAGATTCCCGGCAGCGTTTCGCTGCGCTGCGACAACGCCGCGCTCAACAAGATTGCCGCCGATTGAGAATTATCAATGACGGCGCTTTCCCTTCTCGACTAGCATAACCCTATCGCGTTCGCTCCCAAGGCGGCGCGCCAGACCCTTTGTTGGGTTGTCCTCCTCCGAGCCGCCACGAGCGGTTCTTTTCCCGCCTGTCCCCCCTGACAGGCGGGTTTTTTCTGCCTGAAATTCTGTCTGAAATAAACCTAAAAACTGCTTTTATCCACAGATGAACACGGATTAACATAGATACCAAAAGTAGGCGCCTCTAGGCGAAACAATATCTTGTTGAAGATTTGCGACTCACCCAAAAGGTGATTAAGTTGAGAATTGTAACTCATTGATAATCTGTGTGAATCTGTGTTAATCCGTGGCTGAACTGCTTTTTAGAGGATAAAGCCGTTGGATTAGTCGAAAATCACCGTCTTGTTGGCATACAGCAGGATGCGGTTCTCGATGTGCCAGCGCACCCCGCGCGACAGCACCATCTTCTCCAGGTCGCGGCCTTTCTGGATCAGGTCATCAATCGCGTCGCGGTGCGAGATGCGGGCGACGTCCTGCTCGATGATCGGGCCGTCGTCGAGCACTTCGGTGACGTAGTGGCTGGTTGCGCCGATCAGCTTGACGCCGCGCTCGAAGGCGCGGTGATAGGGCTTGGCGCCGAGAAAGGCGGGCAGGAAGGAGTGGTGGATGTTGATGATGCGGTTCGGGTAATGCCGGATGAAGTCCGCCGACAGCACCTGCATGTAGCGCGCCAGCACGATCAGGTCGATATGGTGGTGGCGCAGCAGGGCGAGCTGGTCCTTTTCCGCTTCCGCCTTGCTGTCCTTGTGTACCGGGATGTGCTGGAACGGAATGCCATAGGAATCGGCGATCCAGCGGGTGTCGTCGTGGTTGCCGATGATCAGCGGGATGTCGCAGTGCAGTTCGCCGGCCTGGTGGCGGTAGAGCAGATCGACCAGGCAGTGGTCGTAGCGCGACACGAAGATCGCCACCCGCGGGCGGGCGGCCGATTGCGCCAGGCGCCACTGCATCTGGAATTTCTCGGCGATCGGCGCGAAGTGCTGCTCGAACTGGCCGATTTCCAGGTCGAAATCGTGCAGATCCCATTCCACGCGCATCAGGAACAGGCCCAGCTCGCTGTCCTGGTGCTGGTCGGCGTGCAGAATATTGGCGTTGTGGCGATAGAGGAAATCGGCGATGCCCGCGACCAGGCCTTTGCGGTCGGGACAGGAAATCAGCAGGATGGCGGTGTTTTTAATCATTGTCGTTACAGAAAATTGCTGAAAAATTCAATCATACACCAGCTTTAATCTTTATTCGGCGGTCATCCCTGAGCGTGTCGCCGGGTTTTAGAGTCGATTTGCTACTGCCCGAAGGCCCCGGCAGCACGATGAACTCCCCCTGGTAGATCTCGATATCCAGCGCGCGCAGCGCCGGCACTTCCACTTCTCCCATGTGGTAAGTCTTGGTCAGGCCGCGTGCGACGAATACGATTTGGGGTGATGGCTGCATGTGTTGAAACCCTCTCCATTCCAGACTATCCAACAAAGGATTCTTTTACAACTTTGGCGCCCAGAGCGACATACACGGCAGATGATAATTGAATGGAAATTCTGGTTGCGTTTTGTCAACCGCGATACTAGAATTAGTGGTAACTTGATAGTTCAGACACAAGATGTTGTGGATATGTCGTGGATATATTGTGGATAAGAGCCAAGACACATAGACGTACCGCAATAATTAAAACAGGAGGATAAACAACCATGCAGCTTTCTACCGATTCCGTTTCGCTTTCCCCTTTTGCATCCTCGAATTTCGGTTCCGGCGAAACCGCGACGGGCCGCGAATCCGTCTACGATCAATACAAAATCATCCGCCGTAACGGCTCAGTGGTCGGCTTCGAACCCGCCAAGATCTCGATTGCGCTGACCAAGGCGTTCATCGCCGTCAACGGCGGCCAGGGTGCAGCTTCCGCGCGCGTTCGCGAGGTTGTTGCCGCGCTGACCGAGAGCGTGGTGTCCGCCCTGATGCGTCGCCAGCCCAATGGTGGTACTTTCCATATAGAAGATATCCAGGACCAGGTCGAACTGGCCCTGATGCGCTCCGGCGAGCACGATGTCGCCCGTTCCTATGTGCTGTACCGCGAGCAGCGCACCCAGGAGCGCGCCCGGCAGAAGCAGGAGCAACCCGCCGCCGCGCCGCATGTCATCAACGTCACCGAAAACGGTCAGACCCGCCCGCTCGACATGGCGCGTCTCAACGGTCTGCTGCAATCGGCTTGCGATGGGCTGGGCGAGGCCGTTTCTCCGCAGCCGATTCTCGAACATACCCTGAAGAACCTGTACGACGGCGTGCCGTTCGAGGAAGTGGGCAAGTCGGCGATCCTCTCCGCCCGCACCCTGATCGAGAAAGAACCGGCCTACAGCTTCGTCACCGCGCGCCTGCTGCTCGACACTATCCGCAAGGAAGTGCTGGGCGAGATCGCCAGCCAAGCTGATATGGAGACCCGTTACGCCGAGTATTTCCCCGACTTCATCAAGCAGGGCATAGAGGCCGAGCGCCTCGACGAGCGCCTGGCGCAGTTCGACCTGAAGCGCATGGGCGCAGCCCTGGTGGCATCGCGCGACCTGCAGTTCGGTTACCTCAGCCTGCAAACCCTGTACGACCGCTACTTCCTGCACATCGACGAGCGCCGCATCGAGCTGCCGCAGGCCTTCTTCATGCGCGTGGCGATGGGCCTGTCCCTCAACGAGATCGACCGAGAAACCCGTGCCATCGAGTTCTACAACGTGCTCTCCAGTTTCGATTTCATGAGCTCGACGCCGACTCTGTTCAACTCCGGCACCCGCCGCTCGCAGCTTTCCTCCTGCTACCTGACCACGGTGAGCGACGACCTCGATGGCATCTACGAGGCGATCAAGGAAAACGCACTCTTGTCCAAGTTCGCCGGCGGCCTCGGCAACGACTGGAGCCGGGTGCGCGCTCTGGGCAGCCATATCAAGGGCACCAATGGTAAATCCCAGGGTGTGGTGCCGTTCCTGAAAGTGGTCAACGACACCGCCGTGGCGGTGAACCAGGGTGGCAAGCGCAAGGGCGCGGTATGTGCCTATCTGGAAACCTGGCACCTCGACATCGAAGAATTCATGGAGCTGCGCAAGAACACCGGCGACGACCGCCGCCGTACCCACGACATGAATACCTGCAACTGGATTCCC
>JAUYSN010000324.1 GCA_030696235.1 Sulfuricella sp.
ACGATGGTCGAGCCGTTGATGAGTTTGTCTTTTTCCGCTGCGCCCACGGCGAAGCCCGCAAGGTCGTACTCGCCCGCCGGGTACATGCCGGGCATCTCGGCGGTTTCGCCGCCGATCAACGCGCAGCCGGCCTGTTCGCAGCCTGCCGCGATGCCCTTGATGACATCGGTGGCAGTGGCGACATCGAGCTTGCCGCAGGCGAAGTAGTCGAGAAAGAACAGCGGCTCGGCGCCCTGTACCAGGATGTCGTTGACGCTCATCGCCACCAGGTCGATGCCGACGGTGTCGTGCTTGTCGAGCATGAAGGCCAGCTTGAGTTTGGTGCCGACGCCGTCGGTGCCGGACACCAGCACCGGATTTTTGTATTTCTTCGAGATTTCGAACAGCGCGCCGAAGCCGCCGAGGCCGCCGAGCACCTCGGGCCGCATGGTGCGCTTGGCGAACGGCTTGATGTTTTCCACCAGGGCGTCGCCGGCGTCGATGTCCACGCCGGCATCGCGGTAGCTCAGGGAATTTTTGGTTGCATCGGGCTGGTTCAAGGGAGGCTCCGCGTAAATTTGGAAATTGTGGTATTTTAACCCAAATGGACACGAAACGCCTTGAAGAACTCAATCTCAACCACCTGTGGTGGCTGCTGCCGGTCGCCGCGGTGGGCGGACTGTTTTACCTGCTCAGCGCTATCCTCGCGCCGTTCCTGTTCGCGGCCATCCTCGCCTACATCTGCAATCCGCTGGTGGACCGGCTGGCGGGCCTGAAAATTCCCCGTACCCTCGGCACCATTCTGGCCATGGTGTTCCTGTTCGGCTTGTTTGCCGCACTGCTGCTGATCATGATCCCGCTGTTCGAGCAGCAGGTGTCCTTGTTCATAGAGCGCCTGCCGGGCTATCTGGACTGGTTCAGGCAGCATCTGGCGCCTTGGCTGAAAGCCCGGTTCGACGTGGAGTTGCAGCTCGACAGCGCGCATCTCAAACAGGCGTTGGCCGAGCATTGGCAAAGTGCCGGCGGCTTCGCCGCGCAATTCCTGCCCTCGCTCGGAAGCGGCGGGCTGGCGCTGGTGGGTTTTTTCGCCAACCTGGTGCTGGTGCCGGTGGTGTTGTTTTACGTGTTGCGCGACTGGAATCGGATCGTCGCCCGCATCGACGAGGTGATTCCGCGCCGCTGGCACGAACAAGTCGGTGCGGTGGTTCGGGAGGTGGATGACGTGCTGGGCGGTTTTTTGCGCGGCCAGATCTCGGTGATGCTGCTGATGAGCCTGTTTTACGCGCTCGGCCTGTGGCTGGTCGGGCTGGAACTGGCCTTGCCGATCGGAATCATTGCCGGCTTGCTGGTGTTCGTGCCTTACCTCGGCATGATCGTCGGCCTGACTCTGGCCACGCTGGCGGGATTGATGCAGTTCCAGAGCCTGGGTGGAATGATCCCGGTGTGGATCGTATTCGGCGCCGGCCAGGTATTGGAGGGGGTGGTGGTGACGCCTTGGCTGGTGGGCGACCGCATCGGCTTGCACCCGGTCGCAGTGATTTTTGCCGTGCTGGCGTTCGGGCAGCTGTTCGGTTTCTTCGGCGTGCTGCTGGCATTGCCGATGAGCGCCGTGCTGCTGGTGGGGTTGAGGGTGTTGCGGAAGAGCTATCTGAAAAGCAGTTTGTACCGGTAGGCAGGCACAAACACTACACACCACTCTGTGGTGCATAGTACAAGTAAAAACGCCCCGGAGCCTTGGCTCCGGGGCGTAGCATTCAAGCGCTAATACTTAGGCGGCCTGGATGTTGGAAGCTTGCTTACCCTTGGGGCCTTGGGTGATTTCAAACTGCACCTTTTGACCTTCTTTCAGGGTTTTGAATCCGCCCATCTGAATCGCGGAGAAGTGCGCGAACAAATCTTCGCTGCCGTCGTCCGGAGTGATGAAGCCGAAACCCTTGGAATCGTTAAACCATTTTACAGTACCAGTTGCCATTACGTAGTCCCTTGCTAATAAAAAAACGGGAAATCCCGCGAAAATGCCTGAATTCCAAGACTGCAAACGGCGAAACCGATAGTGCAAAAAACTTGAATCCAAACACCAGACAGTTTTTACGCCTTATATTTTGGCAAGTCAAGCGATAATTAATCCGAATGATTTCAGGGTTCGATCTTGGGCGAAATTTGTTTCGTTTTGGCAGCACGAAAAAATCCGGGGTCACTGCATGAACCGGAACGGTTCCATCTCCACTGATTCAACCCGTGCGCCCAGCAATACGAGAGTGCCTTCCAGCCGGTTATCGCCGGTATCGCTGAATTCGAAACGATAGGTCCGCCGGATCGCCAGGTGCCCCACTGCGTTACGCCTCAGTGTCAGGGAGGTGACGGTAACCGTGTCGTCGAGAAACTGGACTCCTGCGCTGTTACAGGCACGTTTGCCTGCATTGCGCGCGGTTTCCAGGGCGCGCAGGCTGTCGAGCCAGAATCCGGCGAGCGCGGCAAGCAACAGGATGAAAAGCAAATCCGTGAAATCCATCGGCGAGAATACAGGATGAATGAAACGCCGAATCATACCCGGTTTTTACGAACCGCTGCAGGCACTGCTCAAGCTGATAGAATATCGATAACCTGATTTCCCTTTTAAAAAATGAAACAGCTATTGCTCGAAATCTCCACTGACTTCACCCCCACGCTGGACAACTTTGTTGCCGGGCGCAATGCGGAAGTGCTGCAAGCCCTGAGCGAAAGCGCTGCCGGCACGCAGCCGGAGCGCTTCATCTATCTTTGGGGCGAGCCTAATGGCGGCAAGACGCATTTGCTGCATGCCTTTGTCGAGGCGGTTTCACGGCGCGGGTTGAAATCGGTTTACGTGCAGTGCGGCGCGGCGCTGCCGGATGGTCTGGATGGTTATGACGCAGTGGCGCTCGACGATGTCGGCCAGCTCGACGGTGAGGGCCAGATCGCGCTGTTCAATCTTTACAACCGGCTGCGCGAAGGACAGGGGAGGCTCCTGACCAGCGGGCCGTGCGCCCCGGCACAGCTCCCGATGCGCCCGGATGTGGTGACCCGGCTCGGCTGGGGGCTGGTCTATCAAATTCATGGCCTCAGCGACGACGAGAAGGTGCAGGCGCTACACGCTCACGCCGCAAGCTGCGGCTTCCGGCTCGGGGCTGGAGTGGCGGAATACCTGCTGCGCCACTGGCGGCGTGACCTGCCATCGCTGCTGGGGGCGCTGGATACGCTCGACCGCTACTCCCTCGAAACCAAGCGCCCCATCACCGTACCGCTGTTGCGTGAAACGTTGCACCTGGAAGTCTGATCCCGATTAATGACGCATCTGCCAGGGAAGTGCTGATTTATTCGCCCCGTTCGGGCTGAATCGTGAGCTTGTCGAACGGATTTAATCAGCGCCTCCCTGGCAGAGCTGGGCTTCCTCGGCCGCGATCTGTTTATGCACTTCCGCCATGTCGAGCCCCCGCACCTGTTCGATCAGCTGCTCCAGCCCGGAGGCAGGCAGGGCGCCGGCTTCGGAGTAGATGACCACTTTTTCGCGAAACACCATCAGGGTCGGGATCGAGCGGATCCGGAAATAGCCGGCGAGATCGGTTTCCTCTTCGGTGTTGACCTTGGCAAAGGTGATATCGGGGTGTTTCTCCGACATTTGCTCGTAGGTGGGGGCGAAGGATCGGCACGGGCCGCACCAAGGTGCCCAGAAGTCCACGATCACGATGTCATTACCAACGACGGTACCTTCGAAATTGCCCTGGTTAAGGTCAACGGTTGCCATGCTTGTTTCTCCAGAAAAATGATGGGTGCCGAGGAAGTTGCTCTCGCTCCCCGGCGCAATTCGATAAAATATCATTAAATGCTAATATGATCCACTGCCGCATCTATTCTGCTGCCGAGACTGTTGCCAGGTGAATGCCATGAATCAAAATGTTATCCCCGATGCCCTGCTGCTGCTCGCGCCCGGCTGCCCGCATTGCCCGGCGGTGCTGGAGGGGTTGAGCGGCCTGCTCAAGGAGGGCGTGATCGGGCGGCTGGAGGTGGTCAATGTCGCGATTCACCCGGAGCGCGCGGCGGAACTTGGGGTAAGGACGGTGCCGTGGGCAAGGATCGGCCCGTTCGAGCTGGAGGGCGCGCAGACTCCGGCTGAGCTGCGCCGTTGGGCCGAACAGGCCGACAGCCTCGACGGCATGGCCGACTATTTCTTTCAGATGCTGACCAGCGGCCGTCGCGCCAGGGTAGAGGAGATGGCGCGGCAGGAGCCATCGCGGCTGCGGGCGCTGGTGCGCCTGATGGAAAGGCCGGATACCAGCATGGCGGTGCGCCTGGGGATAGGAGCAGTGCTCGAGGAACTAAGCGGCAGCGGACTTGCCGAAACGATGATTCCCGATTTGGGGGCGCTGGCCAGGAATGGCGACGCGCTCACCCGGGCCGATGCCTGCCATTTCCTGTCGCTGATCGGCGGCCAGCAAGTGGCGCCCTGGTTGCGCGCCTGTCTCGACGACGAGGACAGGGAAGTGCGCGAAATCGCCACCGAGGCACTGGAAGAACTGGAACAGAATCAATGAGCAAAGCTTTTACCCGCGAGAACGACGACGCGGAAGAGGAAGATCTCGAGCTGGCGCAGCAACTGCCGCTGGGGCTGAAGAACTACATCACCCCGGCGGGATACCAGAGCCTCAAGGACGAGTTTGACCAGCTATGGAAGGTGGAACGTCCGGCGCTGGTGAAAACCATTACCTGGGCCGCCTCCAACGGCGACCGCTCGGAAAACGGCGATTACATCTACGGCAAGAAGCGGCTGCGCGAGATCGACCGGCGCATCCGCTTCCTCTCCAAACGCCTGGACAACGCCGAAGTGGTCGACCCGGCACAGCGCGAGGAGTGCGACCAGGTGTTCTTCGGCGCCACCGTGAGGGTGTGCGGCCAGGATGGCGTGGAGCATACCTACAGCATCGTCGGCGTGGACGAGGCCGATGCCGGGCGCGGCCGGATCAGCTGGGTTTCGCCGCTGGCGCGGGCGCTGCTCAAGGCGCGCGAGGGCGACGTGATCACTCTTCAGACACCGGGCGGGAAGGAAGAACTCGAGGTGGCGGATGTCCGCTACGTGGCGCTGAGCTTGAACTGATCGGCGCTTCCCCGCCCGACCGCCTGATCGAGGAAATCCGTCAATTCCCCGGCATGGCGTTCCGCCTCGCGGGATGAATCGTGGTCGCCGGCCAGGATCAGCAAACGAACCTGGTCGCCGGGCCGCCGGGCATAGATCGCCATGGCGTCC
>JAUYSN010000333.1 GCA_030696235.1 Sulfuricella sp.
GTGATCTGGGGCTCCAGTCTGACGTTGCCGGCACCAACCTTGATGTTTTCGATCAGCGTATACAGGCCAAGCGGCAGGCTGAGCGCGACGCCAAAGACGATCATGGCGAGCAGACTGGAAAAAGGCGCATGGGCGAAGCGGACAAGGATCAGACCCAGGGCGATGCGGTGTTGGCTGAGCCAGTTCATGCTTGCAACTCCCCCTGCTTCAAGTGTAACACCCGGCTGCTGTAGCGGGTGATCAGCGACTCGTCATGGGTGGCGATCAGGAGAGTGACGCCGACCTGGTTGAAGGATTTGAACATCTCCATGATTTCGCCGGCATACTCGGCGTCGAGATTGCCGGTGGGTTCGTCGGCCAGCACGATGGCTGGGCGGTTGACGATCGCCCGAGCAACGCACAGGCGTTGCTGTTCGCCGCCGGAAAGGGAAATCGGGTTGGCCTTTTCCAGTCCCAGCAGTTTCACCTTGTCGAGCGCAGCGCGGGCGCGCTTCATGCTTTCGGCGCGCGGCAGACCGGCGATATCCAGCGGCAGGATGACGTTTTCCAGCACGTTACGGTCGTAGAGCAGTTTGTGATCCTGGAAGATCAGGCCGAAGTTGCGGCGCAGGAAGGGGACGGCGCTGCGGCGCAGCTTGCCGACGTTCTGGCCGCTTACCACCACGCTGCCGGACGAGGGCTTCTCGATTGCGGCCACCAGTTTCAGCAAGGTGCTCTTGCCGGCGCCGGTCGGCCCGGTGATGAAAACCATCTCGCCGGGCTCGATGGTGAAGCTGAGGTTTTTCAGCGCCTCATGGCCACCGGGGTAGCGTTTGTAAACCTGGCTGAAGGAAATCATTCAAACAATGCCTCAACAAATTCGCGGGCGACAAAGGGCCGCAGGTCGTCGAGCTGCTCGCCGACGCCGATGAATCTCACCGGGATCGGACGGGTCTTGGCGATGGCGGCGATGACGCCGCCCCTGGCCGTGCCGTCAAGCTTGGTCAGGACCAGCCCAGTCACTTGCAGCGCATCGTCGAAGGACTTGACCTGGGCGATGGCATTCTGGCCGGTGTTGGCGTCGAGCACCAGGATGGTCTCGTGGGGGGCACTCGGTTCGGCCTTGGCGATGACGCGCTTGATCTTTCTCAGTTCTTCCATCAGGTGCAGCTGGGTGGGCAGCCGTCCGGCGGTGTCCGCCAGCACGATGTCGATGCCGCGCGCGCGCGCTGCCTGGATCGCATCGAAGATCACGGCGGCGGAGTCGTGTCCTTGCTGGGTGATGACCGTGACGTTGTTGCGCTCTCCCCAAACCTGCAGCTGTTCGCGTGCGGCAGCGCGGAAGGTGTCGCCGGCGGCGAGCAGCACCGACTTGCCCTGGGCCTGGAAATGCTTGGCCAGCTTGCCGATGGTGGTGGTCTTGCCGGCGCCGTTGACGCCCGTCATCATGATGACGTAGGGTTTGTGGCCGGAGAGGTCTAGCGGCGCTTCCAGCGGGGTGAGCAAGTTCTGCAGGCCATCGCGCAAAGCCTGTTTGAGTTGCGCTGCATCTTCCAGCTTGTCACGCTTGACGCGGCTTCTCAGGTCGTCGAGCAGGTATTGTGTGGCGGCGACACCGACATCGGCGGAAAGCAGGACGGTTTCGAGTTCCTCGTAAAGTTCCTCGTCGATCTTGCCGCCGCCGAACAGGCCAGTAAGCTGCCTGTTCAGGTTGTCGCGGGTCTTGGTCAGACCTTGTTTGAGTCTGGCCGCCCAGCCCAAGGGCTGTTCCTGGCTTTCGTCGGCTTTCTTGTCGGATTTGAAGAAACTTAGCATGGGGGGTGGCGGTCTCAAGGTAGGCTATAATTCACAACTTCGTCATTTTAGGCGATTGGGAGGTTTTGTGCAGCGTAAAAAAACATTGATCCGGAGCTTGTGGTTGCTGGCAGCGATTTTGCCGTTCCAGGCTATGGCGACTGTCCATGAATACAAGCTTGCCAACGGCATGAAGGTGATCGTCAAGGAAGACCATCGCGCGCCGGTGGTGGTGTCTCAGGTCTGGTATCGCGCCGGCAGCATGGACGAGTTTAACGGCACGACCGGCGTGGCTCACGTGCTGGAACACATGATGTTCAAGGGAACCAGGGCAGTTCCC
>JAUYSN010000023.1 GCA_030696235.1 Sulfuricella sp.
ACAATACGGCGACGACCGCCAGCGGTTGCACACAGCCATGATTGAGCTATACAAGACCGAGAAGGTCAACCCGCTAGGAGGGTGCCTGCCGGTCGTCGTGCAGATCCCGGTATTTATCGCGCTTTACTGGGCGTTGCTGAACAGCGTCGAAATGCGCCAGGCACCGTTCATGCTGTGGGTTAACGACTTATCCGCTCCGGACCCCTATTACATCTTGCCGATCGTAATGGGGATCACCATGATCATCCAGACCAAGCTTAATCCGACTCCACCCGACCCGATTCAGGCCAAGGTGATGATGATCATGCCGATTGCCTTCAGCGTTTTCTTCTTTTTCTTCCCCGCTGGACTGGTTCTGTACTGGGTGGTGAACAACGTGCTGTCGATTGCCCAGCAATGGTACGTCACACACGGTGTCGAGCAGGAAAAAACCGCCGCCAAGGGGCATGGTAAACACTGACGCCATTGCCGCTATTGCTACCGCGCCTGGCCGCGGCGGCATTGGCGTGGTGCGAATTTCCGGCGAAGATCTGCGTGTTTTTGCCAAAAATCTTCTGGGGAAAATCTCTGCCCCCCGCGTCGCTACGCTGAGCAATTTTCTGGAAGCGGATGGGGATGTGATCGATCAGGGTATCGCCCTGTATTTCCCCGCCCCCCATTCCTATACGGGCCAGGATGTTCTCGAACTGCAAGGCCACGGTGGCGATGCGGTGTTGCGCCGGTTGCTGGGCCGTTGCCTGGAATTAGGCGCGCGCCCAGCTGAGCCGGGTGAGTTCACCCGGCGCGCCTTTCTCAATGACAAGATGGATCTGGCTCAGGCGGAAAGCGTTGCCGACCTGATCGATGCGGCTACCGCAGAGGCGGCCAAAACCGCAATGCGCTCACTGCGCGGAGAGTTTTCACATGCCATCCACCAGTTGGTGGATGCACTGATCAACCTGCGTATGCTGGTGGAGGCGACCCTGGACTTCCCTGAAGAGGAAATCGATTTTCTCGAGGAGTCCAACGCGCTTAACCAGCTAGCCGCTATCAACGCACAGCTGGATAAGGTATTCCGCCAGGCAAGTCAGGGCAGCCTGCTGCGTGAAGGCTTGCATATTGTCCTCATTGGTCAGCCGAATGTAGGCAAATCCAGTTTGCTTAACCAGCTTGCGGGCGAGGAGGTGGCAATCGTCACCCCTGTGGCGGGAACCACCCGTGACGCGATCCGTCAGCACATCGAAATCGAGGGCGTGGCGCTGCATTTCATTGACACCGCAGGGCTGCGCGACACCGATGATGAAGTAGAGAAAATCGGCATTGCCCGCACCTGGAGCGCGATTCAGCAAGCCAACGCAGCGTTGCTCATGATTGATGCGGCGAAAGGAATTGCGCCGGCCGACCTGGAAATCATAGCCAAATTGCCGCCAGGCCTGCCGGTGCTTCGTGTATTCAACAAGGTCGATCTCCTCGGCCAAGAGCCCGGAGTCGTTGCCGCGGACGGGGTTGTGGATATTTATCTCTCGGCCAAGACTGGCGCGGGAATCGATCTGCTGCATGAGCATCTGCTGCGAGTCGTTGGCTGGCAGGCTGGCGGCGAGGGTGTATACATGGCGCGCGAGCGCCACTTGAGCGCGTTGCGCGAAGCCAAGGAGCGATTGTCTCTTGCGGCGGCGTGCGAGGGTCGGGTCGAGTTTTTTGCTGAGGAGCTCCGGCTGGCCCAGGGCGCGCTTTCCAGTATAACCGGTGAATTTACATCGGACGATTTGCTGGGCGAGATATTTTCCCGTTTCTGCATCGGAAAATAGCGTTTCACGTGAAACAATAGCCATTTTGGGTTATGATTCGCACTCATTTCGCACACCCGGTTGACCATGCTTTCTCCCTCCCAATTTGATGTCATCGTGATCGGCGGCGGCCATGCCGGAACGGAAGCCGCGCTGGCCGGCGCCCGCATGGGCCTGAAAACGCTACTCTTGACGCATAACATTGAAACGCTCGGCCAGATGTCGTGTAACCCCTCGATAGGCGGTATCGGCAAGGGTCATCTGGTGAAGGAGGTCGATGCCCTGAGTGGGGCCATGGCCGCGGCGACAGATGAAGCGGGCATCCAGTTTCGCATACTCAATTCCAGCAAGGGGCCGGCGGTACGGGCGACGCGCGCACAGGCGGACCGCGTTCTTTACCGGCAGGCAATCCGGCGCCGGTTGGAGAATCAACCCAACCTGTGGCTGTTCCAGCAGGCGGTGGATGACCTGATTCTTGAGCAAGACCGTGTGGTGGGCGTGGTCACCCAGCTGGGCTTGCGCTTTCAGGCCAGGACCGTAGTATTGACGGCAGGCACGTTCCTGGCGGGCCTGGTTCATGTGGGTCAATCGAATTACCAGGCCGGTCGCGCCGGTGACCCCCCTTCGATCACCCTGGCGCAACGGCTGCGCGAGTTTCAATTGCCGGTGAAGCGCTTCAAGACGGGCACTCCGCCGCGCATTGACGGCCGCAGTCTGGATTATTCGGTAATGGTGGAGCAACCCGGCGACGACCCGGCGCCGGCATTTTCCTTCCTCGGTTCTGCCGCACAGCATCCACGCCAATTGCCGTGCTGGATCACCCAGACCAATCTGCGTACTCACGACATCATCCGTGGCGGACTGGACCGCTCGCCGCTTTACACGGGCGTGATCGAGGGAGTGGGGCCGCGCTATTGTCCGTCGATCGAAGACAAGATCATGCGTTTTTCCGGCAAGGACTCACACCAGATTTTCGTTGAGCCGGAAGGGTTGAATACCCACGAAATCTACCCCAACGGCATCTCCACCAGCCTGCCTTTCGATGTGCAGGTAGAGCTGGTGCGATCGATACAAGGCTTTGAAAATGCACATATTACCCGTCCCGGCTACGCGATCGAGTACGATTTTTTCGACCCGCTTGGGCTGAAACACTCTTTGGAAACCAAGGCCATACAGGGGCTGTTCTTCGCCGGCCAGATCAATGGCACAACCGGTTATGAAGAAGCTGCGGCGCAGGGGATTCTGGCGGGTATCAATGCCGGGTTGTCGGCACAGGGAAAAGAAGCTTGGTATCCAAGCCGGGATCAGGCCTATCTCGGCGTGATGGTGGACGACCTGATCACCCGTGGCGTGGTCGAGCCTTACCGCATGTTTACCAGCCGTGCCGAATACCGGCTGATGTTGCGCGAGGACAACGCCGACCTGCGATTGACGGAAGCGGGGCGGCGGCTGGGCGTGGTTGATGATGCGCGGTGGCAGAGCTTCGTGGAAAAGCGTGAGGCGATCGAGCGCGAACAGGAGCGCCTGAAAAGCGTCTGGGTGAACCCGAAGTTGCTGCCTCAGGAGGATGCGGAAAGGGTGTTGGGCAAGGGCATCGAGCGGGAGTATTCGTTATTGGACTTGCTGCGCCGGCCTGACGTCAGCTACCGCGACTTGATGACATTGCCGGGCGCCGGTGTAGGGGTCGGAGACCTGAAGGTGGCCGAACAGGTTGAGATCCAGGCCAAATACCAGGGTTACATCGCGCGCCAGAAGGAGGAGGTCGCCCGTCACCAGTATTATGAAGCCATGATCCTGCCTCTGAGCCTGGATTACCGCGAGGTGCATGGGCTATCCATCGAAGTGCAACAGAAGCTTAACCAGCACAAGCCTGAAACGCTGGGGCAGGCCGGGCGCATCTCCGGGGTGACGCCCGCGGCGATTTCGGTACTGCTGGTGCACTTGAAGCGCAGTCAGAACATTAGTGACGACAAGAAAAGCGCATGAGACTGGAAGAACAATTAGCCTGTGGCCTGGAGGAAATGGGCCTGCATTTAGACGCGGTGACGCAATCGAGCTTGCTGAAATATGTAGCACTCATGCAGAAATGGAACAAGGTTTATAACCTGACGGCCGTGCGCGACCCGGAAAAAATGGTAACCCAGCATTTGCTCGATAGCCTGGCGGTTTTGCCACATATCGTCGGCAGTCGGGTCATCGACGTCGGAACCGGGCCCGGGCTGCCGGGAATCCCTCTGGCACTGGCGAACCCGGCGCTGGAGGTTACCCTGCTGGACAGCAATCATAAGAAAACCAGTTTTCTTCGGCAAGCCTGTCTGGAGTTGGGCCTGAATAACACCACGGTAGTCTGCGAACGGGTAGAGGCATGGCGGCCGGAAGAAAAATACGATGTAGTGATTTCCCGTGCTTTTTCCGATTTGGCCGAGTTCGCCAGCCTGGCGTTGCATTTATGTGGTTATACCGGGCTGATGTTGGCAATGAAGGGGATTTATCCCCATGAGGAGTTGACTCGATTGCCGGCTACTGTTGCGTTACAGGGCGTAGAGCCGCTCAAGGTGCCGGGCCTGGATGCCGAACGGCATCTGGTTTTGCTGCGACCGATCAAAATGGAAGCTATTGGTTAGGGTGGGGTGATGGCAAAAATACTCGCAATTACAAATCAAAAAGGCGGGGTGGGGAAAACCACCACCACGGTCAATCTCGCGGCCAGCCTGGCGGCAACCAAGCGCCGGGTGTTGCTGATCGACCTCGACCCGCAGGGCAATGCCACCATGGGTTGCGGTGTCGACAAAATGGCCCTGACGCAGACGGTATATCATGTGCTGCTGGAGGAAAAGAGCATCGAGGAGGTGCGTGTTGCCAACACCTGCGGCAAGTTTGACCTGATCCCCGCCAACCGAGAATTGGCGGGTGCGGAGGTCGAGCTGGTGGATTTGCCGCACCGGGAAAAACGCCTTAAGAGCGCCCTGGCCAATATTGAGGCGGATTATGATTTTGTGCTGATCGACTGCCCGCCGGCGCTCAACCTGCTTACGGTGAACGGTCTTTGCGCTGCGCATGCGGTGATGATCCCGATGCAGTGCGAATATTACGCCCTGGAGGGATTGAGCGATCTGGTGCAGACCATCAAACGGGTGCGTGCCAGCCTGAACCCGCAACTGGAAATCGAGGGGCTGCTGCGGACCATGTTCGATCCGCGCAATACCCTGGCGCAGCAGGTGTCGGAGCAACTGCAACGGCATTTCGGCGACAAGGTATACCGCACCGTGATTCCACGTAATGTCAGGCTGGCGGAAGCGCCTAGCTATGGGGTGCCGGTGTTGTATCACGACAAGACATCGAAAGGCGCGCAGGCGTATTTGGCGCTGGCTGGCGAACTGGTAAGAAAGTGAGAGGGAAATGGTGAAAATGAAGGGATTGGGACGCGGCCTTGACGCGCTGCTGGCTGGCGACAGCGAAGAAAATAATCAAGATACGCTGCAAAAGCTGAAGCTGGATCAGCTCCAGCCCGGCAAATATCAGCCGCGCACCCATATGGACCAGGAGTCACTGGCTGAGTTGGCTGAGTCCATCAAATCCCAGGGGGTCATGCAGCCTATACTGGCAAGGGCGCTGATTGCGGGCAACTATGAAATCATTGCCGGCGAGCGGCGCTGGCGCGCAGCCCGCCTCGCCGGTTTGACAGAAGTGCCGGTGCTGGTGCGGGTGGTGGCGGATGAG
>JAUYSN010000356.1 GCA_030696235.1 Sulfuricella sp.
CGTTCAGCTTGATTTGACCGGGAGTAATGCCGGCCAGGTTGATGACCGGTACGACGCCGCCCATGACCGCCGGGAATTGCATCAGGCCGTGCTTGTCCAGTTCTTCGGGTTTGAGCGGCTTGTCGGAAGCGCCGAAATCCACGGTCTTGGCCTGAATCTGCTTGATGCCGCCGCCCGAGCCGATGGACTGGTAGTTGAAGCTGGTGCCGGTTTTGGCTTTGTAGGCCTCTGCCCATTTGGCGTAGATCGGGTAGGGGAAGGTGGCGCCGGCGCCGGTAATGTCGACGGCAAAGGCAGCAGAGCTCAAACCCAGGGCCAGTGTCGCGGAAGCGGCCAGTTTCAGGCCATGTTTGAATTTCATCGATATTCTCCTAAGTCGGGTCAAAGAAAACAGGGTGTTTCCCCTGTTGGCTGATCGCCATCATAGGCGACTAATATTACAAAATTATTACGAACAGCAAACCGTGTCGACCTAAAAAAAGCTATTGAACCGCAAAGGACGCAAAGGACGCGAGGTAAGGCAATGTGTTAGTGATTACCGGTGGCCCATCCGACCGGTGGAAAGAAGAAGCCATCTATCCATTTGTTTTGCGAGCTTTCGCCTTGCGGCGAAATACCTGCTTACCCCGTTTCCCTTGCGTTCCTTTGCGTCCTTGGCGGTGAACTGCCGTTTCTTAGGTTCAAAACTAGGGTATCACGGTTTGACGACGTTGCAACGGATCGCCAGTCGGACGAGCTGGGCGGCGTTTTGCAGCCTGAGTTTCCGCATGATATGGGCGTGGTGTACGCCGACGGTTTTGGGGCTGATCGAAAGCAAGACGCCGATGTCGGATACCGAGTGTCCTTCCGCCAGCAGCTGGAAAATTTGAAATTCGCGTGTGGAAAGCGCCTGCAAGGGGTCTTCCGCGGGGAAAAGGCGGTGGTGTATCAGGTCCGGGACATACTTGGCATCAACGAACAATTTCCCCTGCGCCACCTGGCGTACCGCTTCCACCATTTGTGCCACGCCGCCCTGCTTGGTGAGGTAGCCGGTGGCGCCTGCCTCCAGCGAGCGCAGCACCAGGGTTTCGCTGTCATGCATGCTGAATACCAGGACATTTATCGCCGGATCTTTGGCCTTGATGCGGCGCAGGGTTTCCAGGCCGCCGATGCCGGGCATGCTGAGGTCGAGAACCACCACGTCGGGCGAGTGTTGCGCATAAAGCGCGCAGGCCTCTTCGCCGTCGTTGGCTTCCGCCACTACCCGGATATCCGGGGTGTTTTCCAGCAGGTGGCGATAGCCGTCCCGCACCACGGGGTGGTCGTCCACCAGCATGACCGTAATCGACTTCGGGGGTGTGGGCTGGTTATCCATGTTTTTCCTCCTCCTGCGCAACCAGCGGTAGCCGAATTTCGATGCGGACACCTTGCCCCGGCGTACTGTGCGACATGAATTCACCTCCTGACGCGATCACCCGTTCCCGCATTCCCAGCATTCCCAAGCCCTTGACCGGCAGTCTGGGATCCATGCCTATGCCGTCATCCTGCACCGTCAACAGCAGATGCTCCGGGGCGGACGCCTCGCCCGGTACGCGGCGCAGCGACACCTTAACATGGCTGGCCTGGGCATGGTTGGCGATGTTGGTGAGCGCTTCCTGCACGAGGCGGTACAGGGTGATATCGAAGGATTCCGGCAAGCCGTCGAGATTGCCTTCCAGTTCCAGATCGCAAACAATTTTCGGGTGGTGCTGGCGCCACTGCATTGCCAGCTCCTGCAGGCTTTCGGCCAAGCCGAGCTCGTCGAGCAGGCTGGGGCGCAGGCGGCGCAATATTCGGCGAATCACGCTTTGGACCTCGGCAGCGCTCTTGTGGATGGCCTGGGCGTTGGCAAAAATTTCCGGCCCCAGTTCGGGGCTGGGACTGCTGCAAATCGCCTCGGCTTCAGCCTGGATCGCGGTCAGCCATTGGCCGAGCTCATCGTGCAGTTCCCGGGCGAGGTGGCGCCGTTCCGATTCCTGCAGGCTGAACAGGCGCTGCGTGAGCAGGCGGTTCTGCTGCAGCAGGTCTCGCGAGCGCTGTTCCGCTTCCCTGATCGCGGTGATGTCGACGCCGACTCCCACCAGGCCGGCTGTTTTGCCGTCCGGGTCGAAATAAGGGGCGAGCGAGGTGGAGAGGATGAGCAGATTGCCCTTGGCATCGGATGCCATTTGTTCCCTATTCCTGAGCGGCTTGCCGGAAAGCAGAACGGAGCGGTCAATCCGCTGGAACCCCTCGGCCTGCTCGAGCGGGATCAGGTCGAAATTCGTCTTGCCCAGAATGTCCGCCATTGGGCGGCCGAAGAAATCAGCAGTCACCTGGCTGACGGCGGTGTAGCGCAGATCCGTATCCTTGAAGAACACCATGGCCGGAATCGTGCCGAGCAGCGCCTCCTGCGCCGAGAGCATCTGTTGCAGCGCCCCCGTCGTGCGCTTCTGTTCGCTGATGTCGGTCATGACCACGCGGCAGGTGCGGCTTCGGCCGACTGCGTCCTTCATGAGGGCGCTTTCCAGGCGGACGTCGTGCTCGGCATCGTCGCGCTGGATTTTCACCTCGGTGACGATATTGCTGCTGCCGCTAGAATGGAATACCCGATTCAGGTAAAGAAAGAACAGCTGGCTGTCGTTGAGGGCCAGGCGGGCGGAAAAGGGTTCGCCGATGATGTTGGTGCGCTCGTCGCCCAGCATCGCCGCCCCGGTCAGGTTGATTTCCAGGATGCGCCCGGTCTCTTCCAGCGTGAGGTAGCCCATCGGGGCGAAATCGTACAGGTCGGCATAGCGGTCGCGCGCCTCTTCCAGCCGCTCCTGCACTTCCCTCAGCTCGCGGTTCTGCATTTCCAGTTCGATCTGGTGGATCTGCAGCTCCTGCAGCAGGTGCGCTTCGCTCTGCTCGAGGTTGGTCTTGGCATCTGCCTGACACTGATCGAGCAGGCCGATTAGCTGCGATTTGCTCAGCGCTTCATGGTCGTCGGCCATCATATCTCCTTTTCGGTGGTGGCGATGGAAGCGGGATTGCCGGATTCGTCCAGCAACACCGAGGTCGTCAGACTAACCTTGATCTCGCGGCCGTCCTTGGTGCGGCGCAAAGTTTCGCAGGGCGGCACCTGTTCGCCACGCTTGAGCCGCTCGATCAGGCCGCGCGTTTCTTCCCGGGCTTTTTCGGGGGTCAACGCGAAGGCGTTGAGCTCAAGCGCCTCCTCTTCAGTCTTGTCGCCCGGCTCCTGTTCGGCGGAATCGGTTTGAGAGTCGGATTTTTTGGACATGGTCCGGATTCGGTTGGATTATTTGTAGAATTTACTTTGCTGTCGGAAAAATAACAAGAACTCATGGTGCGTTGCGGTCGGCTAACCAGGATTGACCGGGCCGGCCTGAAACAGTATCATTAGCCGCTTTGCAAAAACGAGAAAAACAGCCATGCGGGAAAAGTTGGTTGCGGGTAACTGGAAGATGAACGGCGGCCTGGCGCAGAACAAGGCGCTGCTGGAGGCTGTTATCGCTGGCATGGCCGGCGTGCAGGGTATGGGTTGCGCGGTGTGCGTGCCTTATCCGTATCTGTTTCAGGCGCAATCCTTGTTGCAGGATACCGCGATCGCCTGGGGTGCGCAGAACCTGAGCCAGCACGACAAGGGCGCGTTTACCGGCGAGGTTTCCTCCGCGATGCTGCTGGATTTCGGTTGCAAGTACGTGTTGGTAGGCCATTCCGAGCGTCGCGCCATTTACGGCGAGGACGACGCCACGGTGGCGCTGAAATTCGAGGCGGCGCAGAAGGCCGGCCTGACGCCGATCCTGTGCGTAGGCGAAACCCTGCAGGAGCGCGAATCCGGCGTGACCGAGGCGGTGGTGGCCCGCCAGCTCGACGCGGTGACCGGGAAATTCGGCGTGGCCGCATTGTCCAAAGCGGTGGTCGCGTACGAACCGGTCTGGGCGATCGGCACCGGCAAGACCGCCTCACCGGAGCAGGCGCAGGCGGTACATGCTTTTATTCGCGGCAAGATTGCGACCCAGAGCAAGGATGTCGCTGAAGGGTTGGTCATTCAGTACGGGGGTAGCGTCAAAGGGTCGAATGCGGCTGAGTTGTTCGGCATGCCGGATATCGACGGCGGCCTGATAGGCGGCGCTTCACTGGATGCGCAGGAATTTCTGGCGATCTGCCACGCGGCAAAGCGCTAAACTGTACACGAGGTAATAATGGAAACACTGGTTTGGGTTATACATATCATTGCGGCGCTGGGCACGATCGGCCTGGTGCTGATGCAGCACGGCAAGGGTGCGGATATGGGTGCCGCGTTCGGTAGCGGCGCATCCGGCAGCCTGTTTGGTTCCTCCGGATCGGCTAATTTCCTGAGCCGCGCCACGGCGATTTTTGCCACGGTTTTCTTTTTGACCAGTCTGGGATTGACCTATTTTTCCAGCCACAAGAGCAAGCCGGTGGGCGTGATGGAGTCGCATCGCCTGGTACAGCCCGCCGTTCCGGCTGATGCTGCCAAGCAAGGAGTGCCAGTTGTGCCAGCCCCGGCTGATGCTGCTGGATCGAAGGCGGGAGAAATCCCTAAGTAATACCCCTGTTTTTGAATGCCGATGTGGTGAAATTGGTAGACACGCCGTCTTGAGGGGGCGGTGGCGCAAGCCGTAGCAGTTCGAGTCTGCTCATCGGCACCAGATCTTCTGAAAAATAGCTCGCCTTTTGGTTGGGGGCGGCTATAATTAAATCAGTAAATAATAAATAACTGATACATCGCTTGGGCGTTTGCCGTGATGGGGCGTCCGGCCTGGCTCAGAGGGAGAGGGGCTGCATGCTGGAAAATTATTTACCGATCTTGCTGTTTATCATGGTTGGCCTCGCGGTTGGGGTTCTTCCACAGGTAATGGGTTTTCTGCTCGCACCCCATCGCCCTGACGATAAAAAAAATTCTCCCTATGAATGCGGCTTCGAGGCCTTCGAAGATGCGCGCATGAAATTTGATGTGCGCTACTATCTGGTCGCCATTCTGTTCATCCTGTTCGACCTTGAAATCGCTTTCCTCTTCCCCTGGGCTGTCGTGCTGCAGGAAATCGGCCTGTTCGGTTTCTTCGCCATGATGATTTTCCTTGCCATCCTGGTGGTCGGCTTCGTTTACGAGTGGAAGAAGGGAGCCTTGGAATGGGAATAGAAGGCGTCCTTGAGAAGGGGTTCGTCACCACTTCGCTCGATACGGTATTCAACTGGGCCAGCACCGGTTCGATGTGGCCGATGACTTTCGGCCTCGCCTGCTGTGCCGTGGAGATGATGCAGGCCGGCGCTTCGCGCTACGACCTGGACCGCTTCGGCATCGTGTTTCGCCCCAGTCCGCGCCAGTCCGACGTGATGATCGTGGCCGGCACCCTGACCAACAAGATGGCGCCTGCATTGCGCAAGGTTTACGACCAGATGGCCGAGCCGCGCTGGGTGTTGTCGATGGGCTCCTGCGCCAACGGCGGCGGCTATTACCATTATTCCTACTCGGTGGTGCGCGGTTGCGACCGTATCGTGCCGGTGGACGTTTACGTGCCCGGTTGCCCGCCCACGGCGGAAGCCCTGCTCTATGGCCTGATCCAGTTGCAGAAAAAGATCAAGCGCACCCATACCATTGCCCGCTAAACGTCGATGAAACTGGAAACCCTCAAGCAAAATCTGCAAGCCGTGCTGGCCGACAAGGTGGTCGGGTTTTCCGAGCATGCCGGTCAGCTGGCGATAGAAATCAGGCCGGAACACTGGCTGGAAGCGGCGCGCACCCTGCGCGACCATCCCGAATTGCGTTTCGAGCAGCTGACCGACCTGTGTGGCGTGGATTACAGCACCTATGGCGATGGCCGCTGGCAGGGCCTGCGTTTTTGCGTGGTCACGCACCTGCTTTCAGTCAGCAACAACTGCCGGGTGCGAGTAAAAGTGTTTGCCAGTGACGATGATTTCCCCGTGGTGGATTCGGCATCCGAAATCTGGCCGGGCGCTAACTGGTTCGAGCGCGAGGCCTTCGACCTGTTCGGCATTATTTTCACCGGGCACCCCGACCTGCGCCGCATCCTCAGCGATTACGGCTTCATCGGCCACCCATTCCGCAAGGATTTCCCGCTTTCCGGCAACGTCGAGATGCGCTACGACCCGGAGCAGCGCCGCGTGATCTATCAGCCGGTGAGCATCGAGCCGCGCGAGCTGACGCCGCGCATCGTGCGCGAGGAGAATTACGGTGGCTGACATTCGTAACTACACATTGAACTTCGGACCCCAACACCCGGCTGCGCACGGCGTGCTGCGCATGGTGCTGGAACTGGACGGCGAGGTGGTGAAGCGCGCCGATCCGCACATCGGCCTGCTGCACCGCGCCACCGAGAAGCTCGCCGAGCACAAGACTTTCCTCCAGGCGATGCCCTACATGGATCGCCTCGACTACGTGTCGATGATGTGCAACGAGCACGCCTATGTGATGGCGACCGAAAAGCTGCTCGGCATCGAAGTGCCGATCCGCGCCCAGTACATCCGCGTCATGTTCGACGAGATCACCCGCATCCTCAACCACCTGCTGTGGCTGGGCGCGCACGGTCTGGACATCGGCGCGATGACGATTTTCCTCTACACCTTCCGCGAGCGCGAAGACCTGATGGACATCTACGAGGCGGTGTCGGGCGCGCGTCTGCACGCCGCCTACTATCGCCCAGGCGGAGTGTACCGCGACCTGCCCGACAGCATGCCGCTGTATGAAACGGCGAAGATGAAGGTCCACAACGCGAAGCAGGTGGAGGGCATGAATGCCAACCGCCATGGCTCGATGCTGGATTTCATCGAAGATTTTACCAACCGCTTCCCCGGTTGCGTCGACGAGTACGAAACCCTGCTCACCGACAACCGCATCTGGAAGCAGCGCACCGTCGGCATCGGCGTGATCACGCCGGAACGCGCCCTGGCGCTGGGACTGACTGGTCCGATGCTGCGCGGATCGGGGTTGGCGTGGGATTTGCGCAAGAAGCAGCCCTACGAAGTTTATGACCGGATGGATTTCGATATCCCGGTCGGCGTCGAGGGCGATTGCTACGACCGCTATCTGGTGCGCATGGAAGAAATGCGCCAGTCCAACCGCATCATCAAGCAGTGTGTGGACTGGCTGCGCGTCAATCCCGGACCGGTGATCACCGACAATCACAAGGTGGCGCCGCCTGCGCGGGAGGGAATGAAGCAGAACATGGAAGAGCTGATCCACCACTTCAAGCTGTTCACCGAAGGCATGCATGTGCCCGAGGGGGAGTGCTATGCGGCAGTGGAGCATCCCAAGGGCGAATTCGGCATCTACATGGTTTCCGACGGCGCCAACAAGCCATACCGCCTCAAGATCCGCGCCCCGGGCTTCTCCCACATGTCGGCGATGGACGAAATGGCGCGCGGCCACATGATTGCCGACGTGGTGGCGCTGATGGGGACTTTCGATATTGTGTTTGGTGAAATTGATAGATAGGGCTGTTTTCCACGGATTAACACGGATGTACACAGATAAAATCTTGATGGCTCATCCGTGAAAATCCGTGTTAATCCGTGGCTAAAAATAAATTAT
>JAUYSN010000375.1 GCA_030696235.1 Sulfuricella sp.
TTGCGTCCTTTGCGGTTCAATAGCTTTTTTGGGATTTAGTCCTTCCGTTTACCCTCGATGGCGCGATAGAACTCTTCCATTTTCCGCGCCGCCACGTGCTTGTAATAGGCCTTCCAGACGGTTCTAACGAGCCAGGCGGTGTAGATGAAGGCGGCGACGAAGGCGAAGGACAGCCCCCAACCCAGCCAGGTGCCGAGCGACAGCGTGAGCACCTCGCCGCGGGGCGCGTTGAACACGTAGAGACCAAGCAGCGGCCCGACGATCAACGAAACCGCGACTATCACGGCAATATGCAAGACGATGCGCCGGGTCGGCGGCAGGAAACTGCTTACCGTGACGTCGTCGAGCAGGGGTTCCATGGCTTATTGGGTACGATGGCGCAGGTAACCGAGAATTCCTGGCAGGATCGACAGCAAGACAATGCCGAAGATCACCAGCGTCAGGTTCTGCTTGATGAACGGAATGTTGCCGAAGAAGTAGCCGGCCAGCACCAGCGAGCCGACCCAAACCACCCCACCCACGAGGCTGTAAGGCAGGAAACGGCGGTAATCCATGCGGCCGATGCCGGCGACGAAGGGGGCAAAGGTGCGGATGATGGGGAAGAAGCGCGCCAGGATGATGGCCTTGCCGCCGTGTTTTTCGTAAAAGCGGTGAGTCTGCTCCAGGTGTTTGGGGTTGAGCAGGCGCGAACGCTCCCTGCTGAACACCTTAGGCCCGACATAACGGCCGATCCAGTAATTGGTGTTGTCGCCCATGAACGAGGCGACGATCAGCAAGCTTGCCAGCACCTGAAGTTCCATCGCCCCGGTCGCGGTCAGTGCGCCGGCAACAAACAGCAGGGAATCGCCCGGCAGAAAGGGCGTCACCACCAAACCGGTTTCGCAGAAAATAATCAGGAACAGGATCAGGTAAACCCAGGCGCCGTGCTCCTGCACCAGTACCAGCAGGTGCTTGTCGAGATGCAGGACAAGGTCGAGAAAGGCGGTCAGAAGCTCCATCAGGGCAGCGCTTCCGCCTCTTCGCCTTCCTTCTTCTCCGGCTTGAGGAAATCCTCGCGCGACACGCCCAGCCACATCACGATCGGGCTGGCCACCAGCACCGAGGAATAGATGCCGAAGACGATACCGATGGTCAGCGCCAGGGCAAAGTAGTGCAGCGCCTCGCCGCCGAAGAACAGCATCGACAGCACCATCAATTCGGTCATGGTGTGGGTGATGATGGTGCGCGACATGGTGCGGGTGATGGCGTTGTCGATCACCTCGGCCACCGAGGCCTTGCGCATCTTGCGGAAATTTTCGCGCACCCGGTCGAACACCACCACGGATTCGTTGACCGAATAGCCGAGTACCGCCAGGATGCCGGCCAGCACGGTGAGGGAGAATTCCCACTGGAAGAAGGCGAAGAAGCCGAGAATGATCACCACGTCGTGCATGTTGGCGATGATCGCCGCCACCGAGAAGCGCCATTCGAAACGCACGGCAAGGTAGGCCATGATGCCGAGGCAGACCACCAGCAGCGCAAGCGCGCCGTTCTCGTACAGCTCCTTGCCGACCTGCGGGCCGACGAACTCGACGCGCTTCAGCGTGACGGTATTGTCCGCACCCTGCAATGCCTGGAACACCTGCTCGGAAAGCTTGGCGGTACTAAGCTCGGGCTTGAGCGGCAGACGGATCATGACATCGCGTGCCGTGCCGAAATTCTGCACTGCTGCATCGTGCATGCCGATTTTGGTCAGGGTATCGCGAATCTTGGGAACATCAGCCTGCTGGCTGTAGCTCACCTCCATCACCGTGCCGCCGGTGAAGTCCACGCCCAGGTTAAGACCCTTCAGCCCCAGCGCCGCCACCGCCGCGATGAACGTTACCAGCGAGATAAAGGTGGTCACCCGCGCATAGCTCATGAACGGGATGTCGCGTTTGATATGGAAAAATTCCAGCATGTTGATTCCTTAAAGTACCTCAGCCACAGAGAACACAGAGATCACAGAGCAAAACCCAATGCTTCTCTGTGTTCTCTGTGGCAAAAAAATCAAATCGAAACCTTTTCCAGCCTGGCCTTGCGTCCGTAGCTCAGGTTGACCATGCCGCGCGACACCACCACGGCGCTGAACATCGAAGTCAGGATGCCGAGGCACAATACCACCGCAAAGCCGCGCACCGGGCCGGAACCCAGCCAGAACAACGCCACACCGGCGATCAAAGTGGTGATATTGGAATCGAGAATGGTGGAAAATGCCCTCTCGTAGCCGGCATGGATCGCGGCCTGCGGCGAGCAGCCATTTCTGATTTCCTCGCGGATACGCTCGTTGATCAGCACGTTGGCGTCGATCGCCATACCCACCGTCAAGGCGATACCGGCCATGCCAGGCAGGGTTAGAGTGGCCTGCAGCAGCGAAAGAATCGCCACCAGCAGCAACACGTTGACGGCCAGCGCCGCCGTCGAGATCAGGCCGAAAATGCGGTAATAGAACATCATGAAAATCGAAATGGCGACAAAACCGTAGATGTTGGAATTGAAGCCCTTGGCGATGTTCTCCGCGCCCATGCTCGGGCCGACGGTGCGTTCCTCGATGATATCCATCGGCGCGGCGAGAGCGCCGGCGCGCAGCAGCAGCGCAACGTCGCTGGCTTCCATGGTAGTCATTTGGCCAGAAATCTGTACCCTGCCGCCGCCGATTTCCTCGCGGATCACCGGCGCGGTGATCACCTCGCCCTTGCCCTTCTCGATCAGCAGGATCGCCATGCGCTTGCCCACGTTATCGCGCGTCAGCTGCTTGAAGATGCGCGCGCCGCGGCCATCCAGGTTGATATGCACGGCCGGTTCGCCGCTTTGCCCTTCGAAGCCGGGTTGTGCGTCGCTGATGTAATCGCCGGTCAGCACCACGCCCTTCTTCACCAATAACGGCAGGCCCTTGCGCTCGGTATAAAGCTCGCTGCCGAAGGGAATCTGGCCGCTCTGCACTGCGGCCGTCACGTCATGCTCCTCGTCCACCATGCGGATTTCCAGGGTGGCGGTACGGCCGAGAATGTCCTTCGCCTTGGCGGTGTCCTGCACGCCGGGCAGCTGCACCACGACGCGGTCGACACCCTGCTGCTGGATGATCGGTTCGGCCACGCCGAGCTCGTTGATGCGGTTGCGCAGGGTGGTGATGTTCTGCTGCAGGGCGAATTCCTGGATGCGCTTCTGCGCCTCCAGCTTGAGAGTCGCCACCAGCTTGAATTCGGCGCCCTCGTCGACTTCCTTCAGCAGCAGATCCGGCGAGGTCTTTTCCAGCTCATCCAGCGCCTTCTTGCGCGATTCGGCATCGCGGAACTTGATCTCCACCGCCTGGTCTTGCCGGGAAATTCCGGTATAGGCGATTTTTTTCTCGCGCAGGCTGGTGCGGATATCGCCGTTATAGCGGTCGAGCGCCTTGGTGATCGCCCCCTTCATGTCCACCTGCAGCAGGAAGTGCACCCCGCCGCGCAAGTCCAGACCGAGGTACATCGGCAGCGCGCCCAGGTTGGAAAGCCACTTGGGCGAGCTCGACAGCAGGTTAAGCGCCACCACGAAGTTCTCACCGAGCTGAGACTGGAGAATATCCTTGGCCTTGATCTGGGTGTCAGCATCGGCAAAGCGCACCTTCACACCGGAGGCGTCGAATGCTATGCCCTGGTAGGAGAGAGTGTTTTTCTTCAGCACCTCCTCGACCTGTTTCATCAACCCCTGGTCCACCTTGGTCATGCCGCGCATCGGCGAAACCTGGACCGCGGGCGATTCACCGAAGAAATTGGGCAGGGTGTAAATCAGGCCGAACAGCATCGCCACGGCGATGACAATGTATTTCCACAGGGGATAACGGTTCATTCAGCAAACTCCGTAAAGCGTGAGGCGGGAGGCGTTAGGGGTGAAGCGGAAAGGCGGGCGGCGATGGGATTTGACTTTTCGCCTCACCCCTCACCTTCTCACCCCTCACCGACTTAAATGTCCTTGATCGTGCCCTTCGGCAGCAGGGTCGTGATCGCCGACTTTTGCACATGGATCACCACATTCGGGGCGACTTCCAGGCCAACGTAGGCTTCGCTTACTTTCGCCACCTTGCCCAGTTCGCCGCCGGCAGTAACCACTTCGTCACCCTTTTGCAGCGACTCAATCATGTTCTTCTGTTCCTTGGCGCGCTTCATCTGCGGGCGGATCATCATGAAGTAAAACAGCGCGAAAATCACGATCAGGGGCAGGAACTGCGTCAGGCTACCCATCATATCGGCCGGCGCGGCATCGGCGGCATGTGCAAGACTAATCAGCATATTAGGTTCTCCATCATGAAAAAATAACGGGGCATTTTATCACGACCCCGCCACCCGCGCTTGCCTAAACTCGCGCACGAAGTCGGCAAAGCGCCCCTGCTCGATAGCAGCGCGGATGCCCTGCATCAGTTCCTGGTAGTAGTGCAGATTGTGGATGGTGTTGAGGCGCGCGCCGAGTATCTCGCCGATGCGGTGCAGGTGGTGCAGATAGGCGCGGGTGAAGTTGCGGCAGGTGTAGCAGCCGCACGCCTCGTCCAGCGGCCTCATGTCCAGCCGGTATTGGGCATTCTTGATCCTGACCGTGCCGAAGCGGGTGAACAGCCAGCCGTTGCGGGCATTGCGCGTCGGCATCACGCAGTCGAACATGTCCACCCCGCGCGACACCGCATCCACGATGTCCTCCGGCGTGCCCACCCCCATCAGATAGCGCGGCTTGTCCGCCGGCATCTGCGGTGCAACATGATCGAGGATGCGCAGCATGTCCTCCTTCGGTTCGCCGACGGAAAGCCCGCCGATGGCATAACCGTCGAAGCCGATATTCACCAGCCCGGCGAGCGATTCGTCGCGCAGGCTCTCGTGCATGCCACCCTGGACAATACCGAACAACGCGTTGGGATTGCCCTCGTGGGCCCTCTTCGAACGCTCCGCCCAGCGCAGGGAAAGGCGCATCGAATCCCCGGCCTGCTGCAGATCGGCCGGGTGAGGCGTGCATTCGTCGAAGATCATCACGATATCGGAGTTCAGCACCTTCTGAATCCGCATCGACTCTTCCGGCGTCAGGAAGCAGCGGTCGCCGTTCACCGGCGACTGGAACTTCACGCCCTCTTCGGTGATCTTGCGCAGCTCGCCCAGGCTGAACACCTGGAACCCGCCGCTATCCGTCAGAATCGGCCCGTCCCAGCCCATGAAGCGGTGCAGCCCGCCGTGCGCCGCTATCACCTCCAGACCGGGGCGCAGCCACAGGTGAAAGGTGTTGCCGAGCACGATGTGGGCGCCGATTTCCTTCAGTTCGGCGGGCGACATCGCCTTGACCGTGCCGTAGGTGCCCACCGGCATGAAGGCCGGGGTTTCGACGGTGCCGTGCGCCAAAGTCAGGGTGCCGCGGCGGGCGGGGCCGTCGGTGGCGAGAAGATCGAATTTCATTGCTGCCTTTCTATGAGCATTGCATCGCCGTAACTGAAAAAGCGGTAGCGATTTTC
>JAUYSN010000385.1 GCA_030696235.1 Sulfuricella sp.
CGAAGTGCTCGAAGCCGATCCCAATGCGCAATGCCGCCTGATGAAGGGCGGACACATTGGCGGCCACGACGGGGTAAAAACCTGGCTATAACGCGGCAATAACAAGATGCTGGAGAACCCCTCGTGACATTAGTTTCAACCCTGCTGCCCATTGACGTCGCGTTAGGGGTCATCGTCTATTGGCTGCTACTGGGCTTGGCGGGCCTGCTGCTGCAAAACAGCCGCGCCATCACGCAGTTTATTTTCCCCGCCGGCGCCCTGGGCGCCCTGATTCTTGCGGCCGCCGCATTGGCCGGCTTGGGCGGCGCACCCAACGTGGCGGTGTTGCCGCTCGGCCTGCCCGACCTGCCCTTCCATCTGCGCCTGGATTCGCTGTCCGCCTTTTTCCTGCTGCTGCTCGGCGCCGCCAGTATCGGCATTTCACTTTATTCGGCGGGTTATTTCCGCGACATGCCGGGAAATACCCTCGGACTGCTGTGCTTCGAATACCATCTTTTCCTCGCCGCCATGGCGCTGGTATTTCTCGCCGATGACGCTTACCTGTTCATGGTTGCCTGGGAAACCATGGCGCTGTCTTCCTACTTCCTGGTCACCACTGACCACAACATCCCCGAAACCCGCCGCGCCGGCTTCCTTTACCTGCTCGTCGCCCACGTTGGCGCAATCGCCATCCTGATGTCCTTCGGCGTGATGCAGGGCGGCCATGGCGACTATACCTTCGCCACCATGCGCGGGGCGCATCTGGATGCCTTCTGGGCCAGCGCCACCTTCCTGCTGGCTCTGTTCGGCTTCGGCGCCAAAGCCGGCATCCTGCCGCTCCATGCCTGGCTGCCGGAAGCCCACCCTGCTGCGCCCTCGCCGGTTTCGGCAATGATGAGCGGGATCATGCTGAAAACCGCGATTTACGGCATCCTGCGCGTCAGCTTCGATCTGCTCGGCATGCAACTGTGGTGGTGGGGTGCGCTGGCATTGGCCCTGGGGCTCGTCACCGCACTGTTCGGCGTGCTGTTCGCGGCCGTCCAGACCGACATGAAACGCCTACTCGCCTATTCCTCGATCGAGAACATCGGCATCATTCTGGCCGGGATTGGCTTGGCCATCATCTTCCACTCTTTCCAAAAAGACGCACTGGCGGCGCTGGCACTGACCGCCGCCCTGTACCACTCGCTCAACCACGCCTTCATGAAGGGACTGCTGTTTCTCGGCACCGGCTCGGTGCTGCACGCCACCGGCGAACGCAATCTGGGCAAGCTGGGCGGCCTCATCCACCGCATGCCGAAACTGGCGCTGCTGGTGCTGGTCGGCACCCTCGCGCTGGCCGGCCTGCCGCCCCTCAACGGCTTCGTTTCCGAATGGCTGCTGTTGCAGGCCTTCCTGCTGTCCCCGGGACTTCCTCACCCCTACCTCAACATGCTGATTCCGATTGCCGCGGCCGCGCTCGCGCTGGCAGCGGCGCTCGCCGGCTACGTCATGGTCAAGTTCTACGGGGTGATTTTTCTCGGCCAGCCGCGAGAGGAAAAAGTGGTCGAGCAAGCGCATGATATCGGCATCTGGGAGCGGGCCGGCCTGACCTGGCTCGCCCTGGGCTGCGTCCTGCTGGGGGTGTTTCCGGTGTTTTTCATCCTGCACATCGATTTTGTTACCCAGTTGCTGGTCGGTCACACGCTGGGCGTCAGCGCCGCCCAGACCGGCTGGATGTGGCTCACCCCGATTCAGCCGGAGCGCGCCAGTTACAGCCCGCTGGTCTTGTTCGTGATCATCATCATCGGTGTGCTCTTCACCATGCTCGTAGTGAAGAAGTTCTATCATGGACGCCTGCGCCGCGGCCCGGCCTGGGATTGCGGCTACCCCGAACAGACCGCGCGCATGCAGGATACCGCAGAGGGTTTCGGCCAGCCAATCCGGCAGATTTTCGAACTGTTCTTCGGCATCACCCGAAAAGTGCCCAGCCCATTCGACAAGAAGCCCCACTACCACGGAGAAACCAGGGATCTGCTGTGGGAGTGGTGCTATCTGCCGATCGCACGGTTCACTGAATATCTTTCCGCGCTGATCGGCAAACTGCAACATGGCCGCATCCATGTTTACCTGCTGTACAGCTTTGTCACCCTGCTTGCGCTACTGGCGTTTATCCGATGAACGGCATACTTTTACAACTCTTTCAAGACACGCTGCTGGTGCTGATCGCCCCTCTATTGCTGGGCTGGGTCAACCAGTGCCGCGCCTGGCTGCAAAACCGCAGCGGCGCCGGCGTGTTGCAACCCTACCGCAACCTGATCAAGCTGTTCCACAAGGACGCGGTGCTGGCGCACAATGCCTCGCCGCTGTTCCGTTTCACGCCCTACATCCTGTTCGCCAGCATGTGGCTGGCGGCCTCCCTGGTGCCGGTGATCGCAACCGATCTGCCGCTTTCCCCGGCGGTGGACGTGATCGCCCTGGTCGGCATCTTCGCGCTGGCGCGGGTGTTCATCTCGCTCGCGGCGATGGATATCGGCACCTCCTTCGGCACCCTCGGCGCCCGGCGCGAAATGCTGGTCGGCTTTCTCGCTGAACCGGCCCTGCTGATGGTGTTCTTCACCGCCGCCACGATCAGCCAGTCCACCTCGCTGGTCACCATCGTCGAAACCCTGGCGCACAAGCAGTTCGTGATTTACCCCAGCC
>JAUYSN010000388.1 GCA_030696235.1 Sulfuricella sp.
GAGGAAATCCTCTACCCGGCACTGGAAGATTTCCAGCTCGACATCATGATCGGCGAGGGGCCGGCGGCGCGTTCGGTCAAGCTGGATCTTCCGCCCTTCACTCTGGTCGGCGCCACGACTCGTGCCGGCATGTTGACCAACCCGTTGCGCGACCGTTTTGGCATTGTGGCGCGGCTGGAATTTTATACCCACGGCGAGCTGAAGCAGATCGTGGCCCGTTCTGCCCGGTTGATGAATGTCGAACTTTCCGACGACGGTGCGGTGGAAGTCGCGAAGCGCTCGCGCGGCACGCCCAGAATTGCAAACAGGCTATTGCGCCGGGTGCGCGATTTCGCCGAGGTCAAGGCCGACGGCAGGGTGACGCGGGAGGTGGCGGATGCCGCGCTTTTCATGCTCGACGTGGACCAGGCCGGCCTCGACATGATGGACCGCAAGCTGCTGCAGGCAGTGCTGGAGAAGTTCGGCGGCGGCCCGGTCGGGGTGGAAAACCTGGCGGCGGCCATCGGCGAGGAGCGCGACACCATCGAGGACGTGCTCGAGCCCTACCTGATCCAGCAGGGCTATTTGATGCGCACGCCGCGTGGCCGGGTGGCAACGCAGACAGCCTATCTGCATTTCGGGCTGGTAGTGCCGTCGAAGAACCCGAGCGGCGAACTGTGGGAATGAAGACAGTGCTGAGTCCTGAGTGCTGAGTATTGGATGCTAAAATGGGCAACAAGGCGGGTATTTCATCTCAGGACTCAGGACTCAGCACTCAGGACTGTTTCGCCTGGCCGGTGCGCGTCTATTACGAGGACACCGATTCTGGCGGCGTGGTGTATTACGCCAATTACCTCAAGTTCATGGAGCGCGCCCGCACCGAATGGCTGCGGGACCAGGGTTTCGAGCAGCCCGAGTTGCTGCGTGACCATTCCGTAATTTTCGTGGTGCGCGCCGTGCAGATAGAATACCTGCGCCCCGCGATGTTTAACGATCTGCTGACGGTGACGGTGCGTTTTCATGCGGCAGGCCGCAGCTGGATCGAGCTCGACCAGACGGCGGAGCATCCGGAAAACGGTGTGCTGGTGAAGGCGCGCGTCAAAGTGGTCTGCGTCAATGGGCAAACATTCAAGCCGGTGCAAATCCCCGCCCCGATCAGAGAAAGCGTTGAAAGGATATCGTGAACGTTACGCAAGACCTGTCTTTTTTGAGCCTGATCACCAACGCCAGCATCGTGGTGCAGCTGGTTCTGTTGATCCTGCTGCTGGCTTCGGGCTTATCCTGGTATTTTATTTTCGGCAAGAGGTTCACCCTTCGCGCCGCAATCCGCGAGGCGGATAGTTTCGAGAACGATTTCTGGAGCGGAGTGGACGTCAACAACCTGTACCAGCGCACCAATTCCGGCAGGACGCCGGTGGTGGGCATGGAGAAAATCTTCGAGGCGGGCTACAGGGAATTTCTCAAGCTCAAGCGCCAGGGGCGGATGGATATCGGCGTCGTCATGGAGGGTACGCGTCGCGCCATGCGCGCGGCCTGCCAGCGCGAGCTGGATGCGCTGGAACGGCACCTCGCCTTCCTCGCCTCGGTCGGTTCGGTCAGCCCCTATGTCGGGCTGTTCGGCACGGTGTGGGGCATCATGAATGCCTTCCGCGGCCTCTCCAACGTGGTGCAGGCGACCTTGGCGCACGTTGCGCCAGGCATCGCCGAGGCGCTGATCGCCACCGCGATGGGCCTGTTCGCGGCGATTCCGGCGGTGCTCGCCTACAATAGTTATTCCCATGACGTGGATAGGCTGGCGACCCGCTACGACAGCTTCATGGAGGAATTCTCCAATATCCTGCAAAGGCAGCCCAACCCTTGATGCGCCGCCGCCCCCGCCGTTTCATGAACCAGATCAACGTCGTGCCTTACATCGACGTGATGCTGGTGCTGCTGATCATTTTCATGGTCACGGCGCCTCTGATCAATCCGGGGCAGATCGAACTGCCAACGGTGGGGCAGGCGCTCAAGCCGCCGGTGGCGCCGCTGGAGGTGGAGATTCGCAAGGATGGCAGTTTGTACCTGCGCGACCGGGAAAGATCGAATGTGGCGCACAAGATCAGCCAGGACGAGCTGGTCGACGCAGTCAGGGAGCAGCAGGCGCGCAATCCCGAGCAGGCGGTGGTGATTTCTGGCGACAAAAGCGTGCGTTACGAGGAAGTGCTGAAAGTGATGGACGTGCTGCAGAGCAATCAGGTGAAAAAAGTCGGGCTCCTGGCCAAGCCCAGGGCAGGCTGATGCCGCCAGCCGAACGGAAGGAGCCAGGCAGGAGGTGGGCGATCGCGCTGGCTGTCCTGGTGCATCTGATATTTGCCGCCGTGCTGGTGTTCGGCGTCAACTGGCAGACGAAGGAAGCCGCGCCGGTGATGGCGGAGCTGTGGAACAGCCTGCCCGCGCTCGCTCCAAAGCCGGTGCCAAAACTCGAACCGGAGCCGGAACCTGCGCCTCTACCAGAGCCTAAACCGCAACCTAAGCCTGCTCCAAAACCGGAACCCAAGCTGGAGCAGCCCAAGCCGGTCAAGGCCGACATTGAGCTTAAAGAAAAAGAGAAGGAAAAA
>JAUYSN010000389.1 GCA_030696235.1 Sulfuricella sp.
TGGGTAGTGGCAGCCGGGGCAATGCACTGGTGGTCGAGGTCAGGCAAACCCGATTGCTTCTCGACTGCGGTTTCGGTATCCGGGAAACGGTTGCTCGGCTATCGCGCCTCGACTTACGGCCGGAAGACCTTACCGGCATCCTCATCACTCACGAACATGCCGACCATATCGGCGGTGCAGTCGGGTTCGCGCGCCGGTTCGAGTTGCCGGTGTGGCTGACCCACGGCACTTTCACAAACCATGCCCTTGCGCAAACGCTGCCCGATATTCGCCTGATTGATGGCCACAGTGCGTTTCAGGCAGACGAGATCGAGGTGCAGCCTTTCCCCGTTCCTCATGACGCTCGCGAGCCGGTACAGTATGCCTTTAGCAGCGGCAGCCGGAGATTGGGCGTGCTGACCGACGCAGGCGGATCCACGCCGCATATCGAAGCCATTTTGAGTGGCTGCGATGCTCTGGTGCTGGAATGTAATCATGATCCCGACATGCTGCGCGAAGGATCCTATCCGCCAATGCTGAAGCAACGGGTTGCGGGCCGTTTCGGCCATCTGGATAACGGCATGGCGGCCAGGTTGCTGGCGAAATTGGACAGCAGCAAGTTGCAGCACTTGATTGCGGCGCATCTTAGCGAAAAAAACAATACGCCGGAGCTTGCTCGTGCCGCACTGAGTGGTGTTTTAAATTGTGAGCCGGAATGGATCGGGGTGGCCGATCAACTGGACGGGTTTGGTTGGCGCCAGATTCTTTAGCGGCAGAGGCACAAGAAAAAAGCCGGCCCGTAGGCCGGCTTTTTTCGCTGAACTGCGAAGCTTACTTGGCAGGAGCAGCAGGAGCAGCAGCCGGGGCAGCAGCGTCAGCAGCAGGAGCAGCGGCCGGGGCAGCAGCGTCAGCAGCAGGAGCGGCAGGAGCAGGAGCAGCAACAGGCGCTTCGACTTTAGGGGCTTCAGCAGGAGCAGGAGCAGGAGCTTCTTCTTTTTTGCCGCAAGCGGTCAAGGTCAGGGCCAGCAGGGCGGCGAGCAGGACGGAATGTTTCATTTATTATTTCCTTATAAAAACTTGGGTTTTAAGATTTGACTAAATACTATTTAAATACCATTGATGCAAATCGGCTTCCACATCAACGATGTCCAACCGACTGCGCGATTTTAGCAGGTTTGTTAAATAATTCTAGTGTCTTATTGTGTATTCTTGCTAATTATTAATTTTGCCGGTTGTTTCCAGGCGGTTCGGCACTCTTGCAAGACTTGCCATCATGCCGAATCGAATCAATTTATAGTCCCAGTGTTGTTGCGGGAATTGCTGGCGCCGACGCTGCCCGAATTTCCTCGAAACGCTTGATCAGCACGTGGCTGCCTTCAATATCGTGGAGCGCGAGCAATGCGCGTGGGCTGTCATAATGGAAGCGATGCAAGAAGCAGGCTTCGTCGGCGATGGCAAAGGGGTCGTAGATGGCTTTTGCTTGCGGAGTGGTTTCCTGGATCGTGATGGCGTGGCTGAATTGCTTGAGCAGGCTGAGTATGCGCGGGCAGAAGCGGGTCAGATAGTCGATGTCATGCAGCACAATTTCCAGCCGATTGCTGCGGCTGGCCAGCAGAAAGGTGCGTAGCACTTCGTAGCGGCGCAACGTGGTGTAACCGCCATCTTCCAGGTTGTAATCGAAAATGCGCAAGCGGTGCCGGGCGAGTTCGATCAGGGCATCGAGCGCTTCCGTATAGTCTGTTGCGTTGTTTAATTGCCTATGCAGCAAAACGGGTTTTTCCAGGTTTTCTGCCATGGTATCCTCCCCAATCATCTCGGTTTAATTATGGCATGTCTCTTCCCACCCGGGCGAAATCGTTTAAAATGGGGATGTGCTGTGAAGGAGTTGTTATGTTGCAAGTCGGACATCCTGCCCCGGGGTTCAGCTTGCCTGATGCGGATATGGAAATGGTCAAACTCTCCGCGTACAAAGGCAAGAATGTCGTGCTGTACTTTTATCCGAAAGACGATACGCCGGGCTGTACCATCGAGGCCATTGATTTCAGCGATCTGGATAATGAGTTTTCCAGGCTGGACACCGTTGTGCTTGGAGTGAGCCGGGATGACTGTATCAGCCACGCTGCCTTTCGCGATAAACATGGCCTGTCGGTCCGTCTGCTGGCGGATGAGGAAGGCAAAGTGTGCGAGAAATATGGCGTGTGGCAGGAGAAGGAAAAA
>JAUYSN010000391.1 GCA_030696235.1 Sulfuricella sp.
CCACCGGCGAGATCGAGGTGCTGGCGCAGGACATCGAAATCCTTAACGCATCGGCGCCCATCCCTTTCCAGCTGGACGACGAAAACCTGAGCGAAACCGTGCGCCTGACGCACCGTTACCTCGACCTGCGCCGCCCGGCGATGCAGAAGAACATGATGCTGCGCTACCAGGTGTCCAAGACCCTGCGCCATGCCCTCGACGATCAGGGCTTCATCGAGCTGGAAACGCCGATGCTGACCCGCTCCACCCCGGAAGGCGCGCGCGACTACCTGGTGCCGTCCCGCGTCCACCCCGGCCATTTCTATGCGCTGCCGCAGTCGCCGCAGCTGTTCAAGCAGCTCTTGATGGTGTCCGGCTTCGACCGCTACTACCAGATCGTCAAATGCTTCCGTGACGAGGACCTGCGCGCCGACCGTCAGCCTGAATTCACCCAGGTGGATATCGAGACCTCGTTCATGACCGAACAGCAGATCACCGATCTGGTCGAGACCATGGTGCGCCGCTTGTTCAAGACCGTGCTCGATGTCGATCTGCCGGATTTCCCGCGCATGACCTATGCCGAGGCGATGCGTCGCTATGGTTCGGACAAGCCCGACTTGCGTGTGACGCTGGAGCTGACCGACCTCACCGACGTGATGAAGGACGTCGACTTCAAGGTCTTCAGCGCTCCCGCCAACTCGCCCACCGGCCGTGTGGCAGCGTTGCGCGTGCCCAAGGGTGGCGAGATTACCCGCGGCGAGATCGATGCCTACACCCAGTTCGTCGCCATCTACGGCGCCAGGGGCCTGGCTTATATCAAGATCAACGATGTCGCCAAGGGCCGCGAAGGCCTCCAGTCGCCGATCGTCAAGAACCTCTCCGACGCCGCCCTGAAGGCAGTCATCGAGCGTACCGGCGCAACCGACGGCGACCTGGTTTTCTTCGGCGCCGACAAGGCGAAAGTGGTGAACGAAGCGCTCGGCGCGCTACGCGCCAAGATCGGCCACGAGCGCGGTTTCGCCGAAGGCACCTGGAAGCCGTTGTGGGTGGTGGATTTCCCGATGTTCGAACGCGACGAGGAAGGCAATCGCTGGCAAGCCCTGCATCACCCCTTCACCGCCCCGGCAGAAGGTCACGAGGATTTGCTGTCCAGCGACCCCGGCAAGGCGTTGTCCAAGGCCTACGATTTCGTGCTCAACGGCTGGGAATTGGGTGGCGGCTCGATCCGTATCCACCGCCAGGAAATCCAGTCCAAGGTATTCCAGGCGCTCAACATCAGCGCCGAGGAGGCACAGGAGAAATTCGGCTTCCTGCTCGAAGCTCTGCAATACGGCGCGCCGCCCCACGGCGGCTTGGCGCTCGGGCTCGACCGCCTGGTCACGCTGATGGCGGGTGCGGAATCGATCCGCGACGTGATCGCCTTCCCCAAAACACAGCGCGCTTCCTGCCTGCTTACCCAGGCGCCGAACGCAGTGGACGAGAAGCAGCTGCGCGAGCTGCACATCCGTTTGCGCCAGCAGGTGCAGACCCAGGTGGAAGTGGAGAAGGTTGATTAAACCGCTGCGTCCTCTGCGCTGAAAGCGGTTGGTGAAAACGCATAAAATCCCCATCTCGGTTCTGGTGGTGATCTACACTTCAGATCAGCAGGCCCTATTGCTGGAGCGGGCCGATCATCCCGGCTACTGGCAGTCGGTGACGGGGAGTTGCGATCCGGGCGAGAGCCTGCGCCAGACCGCGGTACGCGAAGTGCGCGAGGAAACCGGGCTGGATGCGGAAAAATATGCGCTCCGAGAATGGAACTTGCAGTACGAGTTCGAAATCTTCGAGGAGTGGCGCCACCGCTATGCGCCGGGGGTGACGCACAACACCGAGCACGTGTTCGGGCTGGAGGTGCCCGCCCCGATGGATGTGGCCCTGGCTCCGATGGAGCACTTGAATTACATGTGGCTGTCGCGGGAAGAGGCAGCAAAAAAGGTGTTTTCCTGGACCAATGCCGCGGCGCTGGAAAAGTTGCCGCAGAGGGTGAAACGAGGTTGAACTGAACAATGAACGATTCCGCGATTCCCTTTTCCGAATTTCAGAGCCTGCCCGACGAGGCTTGCCAGGCGCGCATCCTGGCGGCCAAGGCCAGCCTGGGCAAGCGGCTGGTGATCCTGGGCCACCACTACCAGCGTTCAGAGGTGTTCCAGCACGCCGATTTCACCGGCGATTCGCTCAAGCTGTCGCGCCTGGCGGCTAATTCCGAAGCGGACTACATCGTATTCTGCGGCGTGCATTTCATGGCCGAGGTGGCGGATATCCTGTCGCGCCCCGAGCAGATTTCCATCCTGCCGGATCTGGCGGCGGGCTGTTCGATGGCGGACATGGCAACGCTGGCCCGGGTCGAGCGCGCCTGGCGCGAGCTCAAGACGGTGCTCGATCCCGATGCGACCTTCACCCCCGTCACCTACATCAACTCGGCGGCCGACCTGAAAGCCTTTTGCGGCGAGCACGGCGGCATCGTCTGCACCTCCAGCAACGCCACCAAAATCCTGGAATGGTCATTTGCCCGGCGCGAGAAGGTGCTGTTCTTCCCCGACCAGCATCTGGGACGCTGGAGCGGCCACAAGATGGGCATACCGCTGGAAGACATGGTGCTGTGGGACTGGGATCAGCCACTCGGCGGGCTCACGCCCGAGCAGGTCAGGAA
Source organism: Sulfuricella sp. (assembly GCA_030696235.1). Taxonomy (GTDB): domain Bacteria; phylum Pseudomonadota; class Gammaproteobacteria; order Burkholderiales; family Sulfuricellaceae; genus Sulfuricella. The sequence continues at coordinate 2,669 of JAUYSN010000391.1, forward strand.
GGCCAAAATCATCCTGTGGAAAGGGCTGTGCTCGGTGCACCAGATGTTCTCGCCGGCCAATATCCATCGCTTTCGCCAGGAGCACCCCGATGGCCTGGTGATTTCCCACCCGGAATGCAGCTTCGAGGTGTGCCAGCTGTCGGATTACGTCGGTTCCACCGAATACATCATCAATACCGTCGCCGCAGCCAAGCCCGGCACGCACTGGCTGGTGGGCACCGAGCTGAACCTGGTCAACCGTCTGGCGGAGCAGTTCAAGGCCGAGGGCAAGACCGTCCAGTTCATGGCTTCCACCGTGTGCATGTGTTCGACCATGGCGCGTATCGACCCGCAGCACTTGGCCTGGTGCCTGGAGAACCTGGTTGCCGGCCAGGTGGTGAACCGCATCAAGGTGCCGCCCGAGGAAGCCGAACTGGCTCGGGTGGCGTTGCAGCGCATGTTGGACGCGTCCTGAGAGCGCCATGACACAGGCGATTCGGGTCGTCACCTACAACATCCACAAGGGATTTTCCCAGTTCAACCAGCGCATGGTGCTGCACGAGCTGCGCGACCAGTTGCGCGGCATCCATGCCGACCTGGTTTTCTTGCAGGAAGTAGTGGGCGCTCACGATCTTCATGCGGAGAAGCACGAGAACTGGCCTGAGGCTTCCCAATACGAGTTTCTCGCCGACTCCATCTGGGAGGATTACGCTTACGGCAAGAACGCGGTCTACCCCGAAGGGCATCACGGCAACGCGATCCTGAGTCGCTTCCCGATCGTCAGTTCGGAAAATGTCGATGTCTCCGCCCACCGCTTCGAGCAGCG
>JAUYSN010000407.1 GCA_030696235.1 Sulfuricella sp.
ACGACGCCGAGTTCGATGCGCTCTGGCAGGGTGCCCTGCACCTCACCCAGGCCCCCCATTTGCAGCGCTTCTTCGACCCTGCAAGCTATGTGAACGCCTGGAAGGAAGTGCCCTACCGCACGGCGTCAGGGGAGAGCCGTCGTCTCGACCGGCTGGTCGAATTCGATGACAGTGTCTGGATACTGGATTTCAAGGCCGCCGAACGGGCGGAGGAGGGGAATCTGGCGGCTTGTGCTGCGCCTTATCTGGGGATGATGAGGGAGTATAGGGTTGCTATGGAGGGGGTGTTTGCACCTAAGATAGTGCGGGCGGTGTTGGTGTTTGGAAATGGGTTGATGTTTGAGGTGATTAGTTAGGGCTGATGTGTAGCCGTTTGAAGTGGTCGAATTGGATTATCAAAGGGTCGAATGTTCGTCAGCAAATGAACCGAGTTGGGCGTTGAAATCATTCCAGGTTACGATTGTCGCTTCAACGGTTTTGGCTGCGGCGAAGTATTGTGGACGCTCGTGCTTCACAAAATCCGCCAGGAGCGACTCAGCGTCACCGGAAAGGTTGTTAGTCATCTCTTGTGCTTTCAGGCTTCCCAGTGGGCGTACCGGGTGCGCGCTTGAATTGCGCCAGATCGGCATCGGTCAAGGGTTGTGCATCCGCGTCTTGCAGCGCGGCTGCGGTGATCGCCGCGTCCTCTGCCGGTGTCGGCAACTTAATTTTGGTGTGTTTCGACATGGTATTTGACCTCTCACAGGAAGCATAATTCCGAGCGGGAGCAGAGCTGCCTTTAGCGCTTGATAGGCGGGCTGCGCGCCCGCAATTCCCTGAACGGCTGCGGACAGGACGTCGAGATATGCGCGTAGTTTTGTGCTGTTTGGATCAGCAGACCGGACGATTGCCGCTGCATCGTCCGTAACCTCCTGTAGTTCCTTGCGCTGGGCTCCAAGCTGCTCTGCGGACGTCACGACCTCTCGCACTTGTCCAAGCGCTTCCAATAGCGCCTGTCGATCCTCATCGGACAGACTTTGTACAATGTTCGCATTGGCGTTGGCGCCAGTTTGTACAGCACCGACGTTGCCGTAGAACGTATAGTTCTGGGACATTGAGCCTCCCTTTTTGGCGAGGGCTTCGCGTTGACGAAGCGATTCGACGTAAAGATCAATCTCCACATCGTGCTTCTTTCGCACTTTGTCTTGTGCTTCTGATATGGTCAAGCGCTCGCGTAGCTTGCCATCCTTGATGTGCTCCGCGAGCGCACCCGAAAGCTCGGATGCGAACTGCTCCAGATAACGCACGAACTGTTCTTTCAACTCTGCGGCTAGATCGTCATGGAGAGGTGTGTCTAGGGTCTGGTGCACTCGCACGAGGCTCTCCCAAACGATAACTGCACGTATCTCGAGTTCTCGCGTGATCGCTTGATGAACATAAACTAAATAGCGACCGGACCCTAACTGCCCATTCTTCGCGAACTCGGCTCTAAGCGTCGAAATATCCAGCGGGAGCTGTTCTCGACGATCGGCTATCCTTGCGGAAACGAGCCTATAAACTAAGTCTGTGAAACGTGGATCAGCCATGGTTATCTAAAGATAATGTCCAAAGTGATGTGTGCACAGAACGGTATTTGATGGCAAGTAATGTGTATTCATTTAATGAGTTACGGGGGGCTCAAAGAGTTTTACGCCATCAGGTAATTTCTCAATGCTGGCTATAGTCGGCCAATAAAATTGGGAACGTGACCAAGTTCATGCCCCGCCAGTTATGACAATGTGGTCACTATATGGGTTTGTTTGATTGGTTACAAGCGGTGACGGGTTTTGCGTGCGCTACGCGCGTATGCTTAGATGCCGGGGGCTGTCCGGCAGCAGGTTACTTTATTTTGCATTGCCCAAAATACAAGTAACCAAACAAAAGGGCACCCTGCCGCGCCGGCCCTGCGGGCTACCTTCGGTTTGACGGTCAAATTGGGCGGCGGCGCAACTCGCCCTAGTGGGGTGCACAACCCGCACCCCACCGCGGAGCTCAGACAGTGCTCGCCTTCATCCCAATTTGCCCGTCAAACCGAAGCGGCGCAGAAGGGGAGTTTGGGTCTTGTGGGCGGAGCCCGGTATTGTTTTAGATGCCCTCCCCGCCGGGGAGGGTTGGGTGGGGAGGTTCGGTTTTTCGGTCCCCTTGATCCACCGCCGAGCAGCACAGCCGGGCCGGGGGATTTCGGCGAGCACTGTCTGAGCTCCGCGGCAGGGCACGGTTTGTGTGCCCTGCTAGGGCGAGTTGCGCAGCCGCCCGGCTCGGCGAGCAGCGCAGGGAACCCCGTTAGGGGCGGTGGATGGGAGTCGCCTTCTTTGGGTTACCTTTCTTGGCGAAGCAAGAAAGGTAACCAGCCGCCGGGCTGCCCCCGGTACCTAAACAACCGCGCAGAGCGCGTCAAATCCAGTTATCCCAAAGAGAAGAATCAAGCGGTAGAGTGCGATTTTAGCCAATCCCGCAGTGCATCGTTCATGCGGGTTTGCCAGCCTCGACCGCTGGCCTTGAAAGCTTCGATGATGTCCGGGTCAAGCCGCAGCTTGATCGGGGTTTTGGTTACCTCGGCCTTGGGGCGACCACGACGTAGCAGCTTTTCGCCTTCGTACAGATCGGCACGCTGGAACCATGCATCAGTCAATTCCGGTGCTTCGTCCGGGTTAATCAAGGTGCTGGGCGTAACGGGTTTTTTCGCGCTCATTGGCATACCTCATCGAAATAATGCGGCGAACCTCGCCACGGGGTGTCCAGATCAGCACCACTATCCGATCGACTAACTTGCCGACAGAGATGAAGCGCTGCTCGCCATAATCGGCTCGATCATCCGCCAGGGTGAAATGCTTGCCGGAAAATATTTTGGGGGCATCGGCAAAATCCAGGCCGCGATCGATCAGGGTTTGCTCGCGTTTGGCAGAATCGAACTCGATCAACATGTATTAATTGTACCCCCTGTAATTAGGAAGGCAAGAATATTTATTCAAAAAACAGCAGGGTCTTGGGAAGTCAGAGCAGCTCGATAGTTGCCATTGCTGCTGGATTCTCCTGCCAGCTTTCCAGCTTCTTCCTCATCCGCTTGTAATGTGACCCGCGCCAGTAGACCCTGTTGCAGGCAGAACAGACCAGCAGCTCTCTTTTAGGCTGGCGGGCGTCCTCCGGTACTCGCAGGGCGTGTTCCGGGGTGGCGGGCTGGAGCGGGGTGTTATCCATCAGGCAGCGGGTGAAGGCATGGCTGAGCCAGTCGATGTCGAATTGTCCGCTCAGGACTGCTGCCTGGAGGTCGAGCGAGCCGAAGGGGAGCTGGATGACGCGGCCTTTGGCGGCTTTGTGTTCGGTGATTTTGCGGTCGGCGGTGAGCAGCCAGCGGCCTTCGTCGATTGCTTCGCGCAGGATTTCCGCGTCGGTTGCGGACTCGATAGCGAGGGTGGTATCCAGGCCGGCGGCGCGCAGGTAGCGGGCTAGGCGCGCCAGCATCACGTCGCACAGGAAGCGGGGAGCAGATTCCATAAGACTATCTATAATAAATCAAAAGGGGGTTGTTCACTTTTATCTTGCATAGAAGGAGAAGCACTATGTCCAAAAAATTATGGTTGTTGCCGCTGGCTGTGGGGATGATGTCCATGTCACCGCTGGTTGTCGGCCAGGATCAAACGCGCCAGCAGGACCAGGTTCGTACTCAGGACCAGGAGCAGGTATATGGCTCGCAGTTGATGACCCAGGAAGAACGCACGGCTTACCGCACCAAAATGCGCGCGGCAAAAACCCAGGAAGAGCGTGAAAGAATCCGCGCCGAACATCACGAGCAGATGAAGGTGCGTGCCAAGGAGCGAGGCGTTACCCTGCCGGATGCGCCTCCGGCGAGGGGCGGAGGTATGGGTCCCGGGGGTGGAATGGGTCCTGGAGGCGGCATGGGCCCAGGAGGTGGTGGCATGGGTCCCGGCGGCGGAATGGGTGGCGGTTCCAGAGGGCGCTACTGATTTATTGAGGTGATCCCTTCCGACTTTCCTTCCTCCGTCGAGGGGGAAGGGGTGGAATATCGACCCCAATGCCATGAGGAAAAATACGTATTCCTGGGCGCGGTCGCCATGCGCTCACACCCGGAACAGGGGTGAGGCTAGTGGCGGCCGGTGCTGCCGAAGCCTCCGGAACTGCGTTCGCTTGCTTCGAAATCGTCTACCACATTGAATTCGGCGTGGATCACCGGGACGATGACCATCTGCGCGATGCGTTCCATCGGGTTGAGGATGAAGGGCGTGTGGCCGCGGTTCCAGCAGGAAACGAAGAGCTGCCCCTGGTAGTCTGAGTCGATCAGGCCGACCAGGTTGCCGAGTACGATGCCGTGCTTGTGGCCCAGGCCGGAGCGCGGCAGGATCATCGCCGCCATGCCGGGGTCGCAGAGGTGGATGGCGATGCCAGTAGGGATTAGGTCGGTCTGCCCCGGATGGATGGTCATGACGTGCTCGATGCAGGCGCGCAGGTCCAGCCCCGCCGATCCCGGCGTGGCGTAGCTGGGCGGGTGCTGCTTGAGGCGGTCGTCGAGGATTTTGACGTCGACTTTCTTCAGATTTTTTTTCATTTCAAGCCTCGTTTTTATTTCCTGAATGATGGTATAGCTTGGCGACATGTGCGATCAGCTGCCTCGCCAGCACGATTTTCGGCGCGCGCGGCAGCGGATGGGCACCTTCGTCGTCGAACAGTATCAGCTCGTTGTCTTCCTGGCCGATGGCGTCCTGCACCATGTTGGCGGCGAGTAGCGGCAGATTTTTTCGGCGCCGCTTCATTTCAGCGAATTCGTAGAGGTTCTCGCTTTCCGCCGCGAAGCCGACGCAGAACGGCGGGTTGGGCAGGTTCATCACGTTGGCCAAGATGTCGGGGTTGGGCGCCAGTTCCAGCGTGAGGATGTGGGCGTTTTTCTTGATCTTCTGCTCGCTTGGATTGAGCACGTAATAGTCTGCAACCGCTGCGACGCTGATGAAGATGTCGGTTTCGGCAATTTCCTGGTTGACCGCTTCGAGCATCTGCTGGGCGCTGGTGACGGCAACGGTTTTCGCCGTCGTGGGCGGGGTCAGGCAGGTCGGGCCGGAGACCAGGGTGACTTCTGCGCCGGCTTCGATGGCGGCGCGGGCGACGGCGTAACCCATTTTGCCCGAGCTCAGGTTGGTGATGGCACGCACTGCGTCGATCGCTTCGTAGGTCGGCCCGGCGGTGATCAGCACGTGTTGGCCTTTCAGCAGCTTGGGATGCCAGAACGATTCGATGTCCTCGAGCAGGGTTTCCGGTTCCACCATCCGCCCCATCCCGGTTTCGCCGCAGGCCTGAAGGCCGCTGGCCGGGCCGAGGATGGTGACGTCGTCGCGCTTGAGCTGGGTGATGTTGCGCTGGGTGGCCGGGTTGTCCCACATTTCGCGGTTCATCGCCGGGGCGACCAGGAGCGGGCAGGCGCGCGCCAGGCAGACGGCGGAGAGCAGGTCGTTCGCGGCGCCGTGCGCGAGCTTGGCGATGAAATCGGCGCTGGCCGGGGCGATCAGCACCGCGTCGGCGTTGCGCGTGACGTCGATGTGCGCCATGCCGCCGGCCGACTGGCCGTCCCATAAATCGGTCAGCACCGGCTTGCCGGAGAGTGCCTGGAAGGTGGCCGGGGCGACGAAGTGGCGGGCCGCTTCG
>JAUYSN010000413.1 GCA_030696235.1 Sulfuricella sp.
AAAACCGGCGAAACGAAATGTCCGACGCCGACAGACTGCCCCTGGTCGGATCTTTAGCCGCTGAAAGGCTCCCCCGCGCTATGATCGAATGCCTTGCGAAGTAAGGGGAACGCCATGCCTATCAATTTGAAAATGGCCGCAATGTGATATTCTGGCGCCATTCGATGAGTGCCGTTTCAGTTTCGGCGGGGCGGGTGCCGGTGATTGTGCCAAACGAGCAAGACGGGGATTGACACCATGAAAACATCAAAAAGATTTGCGTTCGATCAGCTCACGTCCGGCCTCAGCCTGTTGAGCAGCGAATAACGGTGAATCTCGATGCTGTCCGATAAAGTCACCAAGCTTTCCTGGGTCTACCAGCTCTATCGCCTGGGCCAGACCTCTGTTCCGCGCGACCGGCCGGAGCAGGTGCGGCATGCGATCCTGGAACACATCGTCGAGGGCTTTGGGGCCAACAGCGGCACGCTCGCCCTGATCGAGGAAGACAATCAGCCGCTCACCATCGTTGCCGGCATCGACATTCCGGATTATGTCATCGGCAGCAAGATCGAGCGGGGCAGTGGCATTCTCGGCCTGGTGGCGGAAACCGGCCAGGCGCTGCTGCTCAACGGTGATATTTCTAACGATGCGCGCTTCAAGGTCACCGTGGTGCGCGACCAGTCGACGCGGCCGCGCTCGGCGATGTGCTGGCCGCTGAAGATCGAAGACCGGGTGATCGGCGCACTCAGCATCAACCGCAAGGATGCCAGTGAACCCTACACGGATGTCGACCTGGAAAATGGCGGGGTGGTGGTAAACCTGATCACGGTCGTGATCGAGAACACCCGGCTGCACCGCGACCAGGAAAAGCGCATCGCCATGCTGTCGAAAATGAACGAAGAGATCCGCAGCGTCAACAAACACCTGGAAGATACCCAGAACCAGCTGCTGCAGTCGGGAAAAATGGCCTCGATCGGCCAGCTCGCTGCAGGCGTCGCGCACGAGATCAACAACCCGGTGGGTTATATCAACTCCAATCTGGGCACGCTGCAGAAATACCTCAAGGATGTATTCACCATGCTCGACGCCTACGAGCAGGCCGAGCCCCTCCTTGCCGCCAACCCGGAGACCCTGGCCAACATCCGCGCCCTTCGCGACAGGTTCGACATCGCCTTCCTCAAGGAAGACGTGTCGGCGCTGATGAAAGAATCCCAGGAGGGTATCACCCGGGTGAAAAAGATCGTGCAGGAGCTCAAGGATTTTTCCCATATCGACGAGGCCGAGTGGCAGTGGGCAAACATTCATAACGGGCTGGACAGCACGCTCAATATCGTCTGGAACGAGATCAAGTACAAGGCGGAAGTCGTCAAGGAATACGGCAGCCTGCCCGACGTGGAATGCCTGCCCTCGCAGCTCAACCAGGTGTTCATGAATATGCTGGTCAACGCCGCCCACGCTATCGAGGAGCGCGGCACCATCACCCTGCGCAGCGGCGTCCAGGGCGAGGAAGTCTGGGTGGAGTTCAACGATACCGGCAAGGGCATTTCGCCGGAAAATCTCAATCGCATCTTCGACCCTTTTTTCACCACCAAACCGGTGGGAAAAGGCACCGGACTGGGCCTGTCCCTGTCCTATAGCATCGTACAAAAGCACCATGGCAGAATAGAAGTCAGCAGCGAGGTGGGCAAGGGCACTACCTTCCGCATCTGGTTGCCGATCAAGCAACCGGAAAAGAAAGCATAATGTCGTGAGCGAGGCCATCAGCGAACCAGCCAGCCAGACGCAACAAGCAGCCATCGAGCCGCCGGCGCTGCTGTTCGTCGATGACGAGGCCAACATCCTGAGCGCACTGAAGCGCCTGTTCCGGCCGCTGGGTTACCGCATCTTTACTGCCGAAAGCGGCGCAGCAGGCTTGCAGGTTTTCGAGCAGAATACGATCGACCTGGTGATTTCCGACATGCGCATGCCGGAAATGAATGGAGCCCAGTTTCTCGAGCAGGTCAGGCAGAAATGGCCGGATGCGGTGCGCATTCTGCTCACCGGCTACGCCGATGTCACTTCGACCATCGATGCGATCAACAAAGGCGAGATATACCGTTACATTGCCAAGCCGTGGGACGATAACGACATCACACTGACAGTGAAACACGCGCTGGAGCGCAAGAAGCTGGAGCTGGAAAAACTCACCCTGCAGCAGAACGAGGAACTGAAGGATCTCAATGCCAACCTCGAGGCCAAGGTCAGGGAGCGTACTCAGGTGTAGGGCGAAAAAGCGCAGCGCCTTCCGTCGCATCAAACATTCCCCGGATTACGCTTCGCTTATCCGGGCTGCGCACTCAGCACTCGGGACTTAATAAAATGCTTGACTGGAACAACATTCAGACCGTTTTCCTCGACATGGACGGCACCCTGCTCGACCTGCATTTCGACAACCATTTCTGGCTCGAGCACGTGCCGCTGCGCTACGCCGAGAAGCACGGCCTGAGCCATGAGGCGGCGCAGGATGCGTTGGCGCCGCGCTACCACAAGGTGGTCGGAACCATGGAATGGTATTGCGTGGATTACTGGACTCGCGAGCTGGGGCTGGACATCGCCCGGCTCAAGGAGGAAGTGGAGCATCTCATCGCCGTACATCCGCATGTCACCGATTTTCTAGCGGCGCTGCGCGGTAGTCGCCGGCGCGCCGTGCTGGTGACCAACGCTCACCATAAAAGCCTGGCCTTGAAAATGCGCAAAACCCGTCTCGACGGCTATTTCGACGCGGTGATTTGTGCCCATGACATCGGCGTACCCAAGGAGCATCCCGAGTTCTGGGACAGGCTCCAGTCCGTCGAGCACTTCGATCCCCGCGCCACGCTGCTGGTGGATGACAGTCTGCCGGTGCTGCGCTCGGCGCGGGATTACGGCATCGGTCATCTGCTCGCGGTGCATCGGCCGGACACGCAACTTCCGGCCAAGGATGTGGCGGAATTCGACGCCATTCATGACTTTCTGGAAATCATTCCGCGATGACAGGAGAATGTAGATACTGTGGTAGATTGTTGAAATCTTCGGGTTAGGGGTCTGGCATATTGCGTAAACCAGGAAAAATGGCGGCGTTATGGGGAAGGGTCGG
>JAUYSN010000428.1 GCA_030696235.1 Sulfuricella sp.
GTAAACACGCCGATGTATTTCAGGATGCGCATGGACGGAATGCCGTACACGATCACCTGACCGCTCTGACCGCCGGAGCTGAACGCGATAAAGTCGTCGCGCTTGCCGGTCGGCACATAGGTCTTGGACGCGGCCAACAAGTCCTGCTGCGACAGGCCGCGACGCTTCATTACGTCCTGCAGCGATTCCGCCGACCAGGCACTGGACACTGCGGCAAAACCCATTCCCGCCGCTAATGCCAGCGTGGCTGTTTGCTTAGTGAAGAGCTTCATAAACGCCTCCCAATTTTTAACAATTAAAGGAAAAACCAGAACTTAAACCCATGCCAACCAAAAACCAAGGTGTGCGATTTGACACACATAGTTTTATATATAGCACATCTTTAATCTTTGACTTAGATCAAGTTGCAAATCTTAATTTTCTGCATCTATCCCGGCAAGCCACGCCGGGACATCCTAATTCTTCGATCAATCAGGACAGAACCATCCCGAATGTGTGCAATATAACACTATCTTCTATAGCTGATACAGATCAACTAAAAAATATTTTTTTCTCCTGTTACCGGACAACAACCCAGCCCAGGATCGCTACCCAGCCGCAAAACTCCTTCAGCCACAAGCGGCGCCTCTCCAACATCGCGCAACAGCCAGGCCGAAGTCGCCAAACCATGCGCCAGATCGTTCGCCACTGCAGCGGCCAGGTGCAGGGCTGCAGTCACCCCGACAGCACTGTCAACCGTGGTCGTCACCACACATTCCACATCCGCCTCACGCGCCCGGCGCGCCAGTGCCAGTGCAGACACCAGCCCGCCCAGCACCATCGGCTTCAACACCACACGCCGCACCGACGGCTGATTGAACACCGCATCCGCGCCCATGATCCGCAAGGATTCATCCGCCGCCAGCGGGAAAGGAACTTTAGCCTGCAAACGAAACCACCCTGCCCTATCCGGGCTAGCCAAGGGGTCCTCGACCGATTCCACCGGCAGGCCGGCCAATGCGCCGAGAAAATCTTCCGCCTCCGTCTCATTCCACGCACAGTTCGCGTCCAGCCGCAAGGAAACGCCCGCCGGCAGGTAACGCACCAGATCATGCAGCAAGGGGATTTCCTCATGCCCTGCCGCCAGACCCACCTTCAGCTTGAGAACTGAATAACCCGCCGCCACTGCAGCCGACGCACGTTCGATCGTTTGTTCGCCCAAGCCGCCGAGCACGGCATTCACCTTGACAGCGACGGATGAACGCGGGTTAAGCCAGCGCGCCAGGGGAAGTCCTGCCTGCTGCGCCAGCAAGTCGAGCAGAGCCGTTTCCAGACCGCAACAGGCCGCAGGCGCTCCGGCTGCGCTAGCGGTTATCCTGCCGAGCGCCGCTTTCAGCGGCAGGCCGGGTAGAGTCGCGGCCCAGCCCGACAGGCACGCGACAGCACTGTCCATGCTCTCCGTGCCAGCTTGCGGCAGCGGAGCACAATCGCCGTAACCGATCAGTCCCGCGTCGGTCACCAGCCTGACCAACCAGCCTTCACGCACGGCGAATCCACCGCGCGCACTGACCCACGGCTGGCGCAGCGGCAAGCGATAGGGAGCGAAAGTGCAGTGGGTAAGGCGCACTACAGGAGAGGATCGAGTATCTGCTGCATAAGCGCTGGCGTCATGATTCCGCGCTTGGCGGCAACGATGTTGCCCTGGCGGTCAAGCACGATGGTGAAGGGCAGGCCTGCTATCTTGTTGCCAAGGGCACGCAACAGGGCAATGCCCTGGTCCTTGCCGGCCATTGCTACGGTATAGTTGATGCCATAGGCCTTGCCAAAATCACGTACCGAGTCGGCATTGTCCTCAACTGCTGCGCCGATGAACATGATGCCGCGCGGGCCATACTTTTCCTGGCCCTCGATCAAGTGCGGTATCTCCGTGCGGCAAGGCCCGCACCAGGTCGCCCAGAAGTTCAACACCACCAGCTTCCCCTTCAGTTCCGCCAGCGGCACCGGCTTGCCGTCGAAATCGGCCAGCGTGGCGGCAAACACCGGGTCGGCGGAGGGCATGGATTCCATTTCGGCGGCAACGGACGCGCCGGCCATCAGAGCCAACATCAACGCAAACAAACAAATTAGTCTAGTCATCCCAGATTGTCCATTGGAATGCCCTCGCATGTAGGAGCACCGCCCTCGGCGCGAATGCGGACAAAAATCGCGGCGAGGGCGCCGCTCCCACAACG
>JAUYSN010000403.1 GCA_030696235.1 Sulfuricella sp.
ATTTCTTCACCGCACTGCGGGTCATCAGTACATTCGGGTAGTGCACCATGCTCACCGGATCAGCGCGATGCGCTTCCAGAACCAGCACATGGGGCAAATTCCGGGCCGAAAGGTAGAGATTCTCATCCAAGTCGTCGGTAATGATCAGCACCCTGTCCATCCCCATACTCTTGATCTTTTGCGCCAATGCCTTGGTTTTCGGCGTATCGACGGAGAAGCTCTCCACCACCGAGAGCCTACCCAGACGCGCCAGCTCGGAAAGAATAGAGCTGATGCCGGCACGGAACATCTTTTTGTTGACCTTCTGGCTGAAGTTTTCATCCGGCCTGTTCGGGAAAATCTGACCGCCGCCACGCCACAAGGGACTGGAGGCCATACCCGCACGGGCACGGCCGGTACCCTTTTGACGCCATGGCTTTTTGGTACTATGCGAGACTTCACTACGGTCTTTTTGGGCGCGGTTACCGCTACGGGCGTTGGCCATGTAGGCGGTTACAACCTGGTGAACCAGCGCTTCATTGAATTCGCGGCCGAACAAATCATCCGAAGCAGTGATGCTGGCGGTTGACTGTCCTTGGTCATTGATTAGTTTCAATTCCATTATGCACCTGCCTTTACGCTCGGGCGCACAATCAGATCGCCGCCCTTGGAGCCGGGAACCGCACCCTTGATCAGGAGCAGTTGGCGCTCGGTATCGATACGGACGATTTCAAGGTTTTGCGTAGTACGCTTCACGGCGCCATAGTGGCCTGCCATCCGCTTGCCGGGGAACACACGGCCGGGATCCTGGTTCTGACCAATCGAGCCTGCGCTGTTATGGGAACGCGAGTTACCGTGAGTGGCACGATTCGAGCTGAAGTGGTGACGCTTGATCGCGCCGGTGAAACCTTTACCTTGTGTGGTGCCGGTTACATCCACCATTTGACCGACCTGGAACAGGTCAATACTAACAGCGCCGCCCAGACTCATCTGGGCAGCATCTTCGCCAGTCACTGTGAATTCTTTAAGAACACGGCCAGCATCAACACCAGCTTTAGCATAATGCCCAGCCAGAGGTTGAGTGACACGGCTCTTGCGACGCGTACCGAATGCAACTTGAACAGCGGTATAACCATCTGTTGCGGGAGTTTTAATCTGGGTCACGCGATTGTTGGACACGTCCACAACGGTTACCGGCACGGAAGTTCCGTCCTCGGTAAACACGCGGGTCATGCCAATCTTGCGACCGACAAGTCCTAAGCTCATCACAATTTTCCTTCTTACAAGGCCGGTTACGATTGACCGGCGGTTTTAACAGTAGACGATCTCTCATGCGCTTTCCCTACACTCCCCTTCGGGTCGCATAGGACAAGAGCGCATTGAAAGTCGGATTACTATTTGGTGCAAAATGCACGCTTGAAAAAAACGGTGGAGTATACACCGTTTTAACAACCGCATCAATTTTGCATGCTCTACTACTACTTTACCAAGTTACAGCTTGATTTCCACATCCACACCCGCCGGCAGATCCAGCTTCATCAGTGCATCTACCGTTTTGTCGGTAGGGTCGATAATGTCCATCAGACGCAGGTGAGTACGAATCTCCAACTGGTCGCGCGAGGTCTTGTTGACATGCGGCGAACGCAGAATGTCAAAACGCTCGATACGGGTGGGCAAAGGAACAGGGCCTTTAACCACGGCACCAGTGCGCTTTGCGGTCTCCACAATTTCCAGCGCAGACTGATCGATCAGACGATAATCAAACGCCTTCAGGCGGATACGAATTTTTTGACTTTGCATGTTTTATCCAAAGAGCGGTGCTGCGGACCAAGGTCCGCGGCTTGTTTAATTACTCGATAACCTTTGCCACGACGCCGGCGCCGACGGTACGACCGCCTTCGCGAATCGCGAAGCGCAGACCTTCTTCCATCGCGATCGGCTGGATCAGCGCGACCGTGATCGAGACGTTGTCGCCAGGCATCACCATTTCCGTGCCGGCCGGCAGTTCAATCGCGCCGGTTACGTCGGTGGTGCGGAAGTAGAACTGCGGACGGTAGCCCTGGAAGAACGGGGTGTGACGACCCCCTTCGTCTTTGCTCAGGACGTAGATCTCGGCGGTGAATTTGGTGTGCGGGGTGATGGAGCCGGGCTTGGCCAGCACT
>JAUYSN010000408.1 GCA_030696235.1 Sulfuricella sp.
AGCGCTCAAACAAAGCCTTGCCCTGCAGAGTATGAGTCACTTCGGGGTGAAACTGCACGCCGTAAAAAAGGCGGGCTTCGTCGGCCATGCCGGCGATCGGCGTAGCCGCGTTGGAGCTGATCACCTTGAAGCCCGGCGGCAGTTCCGTCACCTTGTCGCCGTGGCTCATCCACACGTCGAGCAGGCCGTGGCCTTCCTCGTTGATCCGATCCTGGATATCGCGCAGCAGTGCGGAATGACCCTGTGCGCGCACCTCGGCATAGCCGAACTCGCGATGTAACGCGTTTTCCACCTTGCCGCCCAATTGTGCCGCCATGGTCTGCATGCCGTAGCAGATGCCGAGCACCGGCACGCCCAGATTGAACACGATGTCCGGCGCGCGCGGCGTTTCCTCCTCGTAGACCGAGGACGGCCCGCCGGAGAGGATGATGCCCTGGGGTTTGAAATCACGGATGAACTGTTCGCTCACATCGTAGGGATGCAGCTCGCAGTAAACGCTGGATTCGCGCACCCGACGGGCAATCAGCTGGGTGTATTGGGAACCGAAATCGAGGATGAGGATTTTCTGGTGCATGGTGACGAGACCGGTAATGAGTGATGGGAAATGGGTGATGTCGGGGTAATGGGTTATGCACCCATTACCCGTCTCTCATCACCCATTACTCGACGTGGTAGTTGGGCGCTTCCTTGGTGATCTGCACGTCGTGGACGTGAGACTCGCGGATGCCCGCCGAGCTGATTTCGACGAACTCGGCCTTGGCGTGTACCTCGGCGATGCTCGAACAACCCAGATAGCCCATGCTCGAACGCACGCCGCCGATCAACTGGTGAATCACCGACAGCACGCTGCCCTTGTAGGGAACCCGGCCTTCGATACCTTCCGGCACCAGTTTGTCGGCATTGGCTTCGGCTTCCTGGAAGTAGCGGTCTTTTGAACCCTGCTGCATCGCACCGAGCGAACCCATGCCGCGGTAGGATTTGTAGGAGCGCCCTTGGAACAGCTCGATTTCGCCTGGGGCTTCCTCGGTGCCTGCGAACAGGCCGCCCAGCATCACGCAATCCGCACCGGCAGCAATCGCCTTGGAGATGTCACCAGAATAGCGGATGCCACCATCAGCGATTACCGGCACGCCGCTGCCTTTGAGCGCCTGCACCACATTGGCGATGGCCGTAATCTGCGGCACACCGACACCTGCAACGATACGGGTAGTGCAAATCGAGCCCGGGCCGATGCCGACCTTGACTGCATCCGCGCCGTGGTCAACCAGCGCCAGAGCCGCCGATGCGGTGGCAATATTGCCGCCGATCACCTGTACCTGCGGGAAGTTGTCCTTTACCCACTTCACCCGGCTCAGCACGCCTTGGGAATGGCCGTGTGCAGTATCCACCACGATCACATCCACACCCGCTTCAGCCAGCAGGGTAACGCGCCCCTCAGTGCCCTCGCCCACGCCCACTGCGGCGCCAACCCTCAGCCTGCCCTGGCTGTCCTTGCATGCCAGCGGATGCTCGGTGGATTTCTGAATGTCCTTGACGGTGATCAGGCCACGCAGCTCGAAATCATCGTTGATTACCAACACCCGCTCCAGGCGGTATTTATGCATCAGCGCCATGGCTTCTTCGCGGCTGGCGCCTTCCTTGACCGTGATCAGGCGGTCTCGCGGCGTCATGATGTTCCTGATCGGCTGATCGAGGTTGGTCTCGAAGCGCAGGTCGCGGTTGGTGATGATGCCGACCACATGGCCGTTATCCACCACCGGCAGGCCGGAAATCTTGTGCTGGCGGGTCAGCACCAACACATCCCGGACAGTCATCTCCGGGGAAATGGTGATCGGGTCCTTTACCACGCCGCTCTCAAAGCGCTTCACGCGGGCCACCTGCGCGGCTTGCGCGGCGGCGGTCATGTTCTTGTGAACGATGCCGACCCCCCCTTCCTGCGCCAGAGCGATCGCCAGGCGCGCTTCGGTGACGGTATCCATCGCCGCCGAAATCAAGGGGATATTGAGGGAAATTTCTCGGGTCAGCCGCGTGGCGAGGCTAACGTCACGGGGCAAAACGTTGGAATACGCAGGGACCAGCAATACATCATCGAAGGTCAGCGCTTTCTGAATAACACGCATGTTTTTATCCTTGTTACCAAAGCGATATTATACAAGTTTCGGGCATCCCCGGTAAACTGGCTTCTCTAATTTTTACATTTACAAAGCATAGACCCGGTACGCTTGGACCATTGACGGCCGTATCGTGAAACGCTATGTTTAGTCCAGATGTTTCATATCAATCAAAAGACCAGCGAGGGCGCGCGTCAATTTATGAAGCATCCGGGATAGCCCCACAAAATAAAATCGAGGAGAGCAAAACATGCGTAACACCCTTATTACTATCATTACTTTCGGTTTCTTGCTGCTCGGCGGCTGTCAGAGCAGCGGTACGGCAAAACCCGACTCACCCGCCGCTGCCACCCCAGTTGCCGAGGCCGCCAAACCCGCACTCTCCGAAGAAGCCAGGCAGGCGCTCGCCAAGGCCGAAGCCGACGTCAAGGAAGCAAAAACCCAGAAGGCCCTATGGACCACGGCGGAAGATGCGCTGAAGAAAGCGCAAGAAGCCGCAGCCAAAGGCGACAGCGCGGCCACCCTGAAATTTTCCAAAACCGCGAGCGAGCACGCACGCCTGGGGTTGACGCAAAAGAGCTACCCCCTAACCCAATGATCCAGGTGCAAGCCATGCGGCAACTTCTGACTATCGTTTCGATGCTGGCACTGGCGACTGTCGCACAAGCCGGGGTCACCCGATGGGTGGATGCGGAGGGCAAGGTGCATTATTCCGACCAACCCCCGCCACCCACCGCCAAATCGCAAAAAACCCTGGATCTGAAGGCCAGTCCGGCCTTGCCCATAGCCGCACCCGATAGCAAGGACGGAGAAAAAAGCCTGGCGGAGAAGGATCTGGAATTCCGAAAACGCAAGGTTCAGGCGGAAGAAACCGCTGCCAAACAAGCCAAGGATCAGGAAGAGGCAAAAAGCAGAAAGGCGAACTGCGAGCAAGCACGCAACCAACTGCAGGCCTTGCAGGAGGGGCAAAGGATCGCCAAATTCGATGAAAAAGGCGAACGCGTCTTTCTCGAAGACAACGACCGCGCGCAAGCCATCGAGGCAGCGAAGAAGACGGCGGACTCCTGGTGCAAATGAGTTGAATCAGGCTGGGGCCGCTCCGGCGTCTCCGTCTTCCTTCTTCATTTCCTTGCCTTCTGCCGCACGTTTCCTGCGAATTTCCTTCGGATCGGCAATCAGCGGCCTATAAATCTCGATTCGATCCTTATCCCGGAGCACGGCGTCAAGCTTGACTTGCTTGCCGTAAATCCCCACCTTGGCGCTGGCCAGGTCAATTTCCGGGAAATCCCGCAGGATGCCGGACCGCTCAATCGCCTCGGACACCACAGCACCCGACCTTATCTTCAAGGACAAGACCTCCTGTTTCTGCGGCAGGGCATACGTCACTTCCACCGAAATATCTTCACTCATGGCTCACCATAGATGATTGCTGCACGTTGAACAAACGCTTCGACAAAGCTGTTTGCGATATGCCCGAAAACCGGACTGACCAGTTTCTCCATGATTTTACTTGAGAATTCATAATGGAGTTTAAACTCGATCTTGCAGGCCGTCTCGTCCAGTTCGACAAATTTCCAACTGCCCTCAAGATGGCTGAACGGGCCGTGGCGGAACTTCATTTCGATCAGGTGCGGCGCCTGCCGAATGTTTTCGGTAGCGAAGCTTTGCTTGATATGATGATAGTCGATATGCACCGTCGCTTCGAGCGCTTCGTCGCTGTGCCGCTGCACCTCCGTCCCGCCGCACCAGGGAAGGAAATTCGGATAATCCTCGATCCGATCGACCAGCACGAACATTTGCCGTGCCGAGTAAAAAACCAGCACGGATTTTTCCACTACTATCATTCAGTCTGCCGCTATCAAAAACTGTTAAAATACACGATTTCCCAGAGAAACTCACCTGCCGATGAGCATCGCGCAAAACAAAAAAGCTTTTCATGACTACTTCATCGAGGAAAAGTATGAAGCCGGCATCGTCCTTGATGGCTGGGAGGTCAAGGCCATCCGCGCCGGGCGTACGCAACTCAAGGAAGCCTACGTCATCATCCGCGGCGGCGAACTCTATCTGCTCGGCTGCCATATCAGTCCGCTGCCGACCGCCTCCACCCACGTCAACCCCGACCCGGTGCGCACCCGCAAGCTGCTGCTGCATGCCGAGGAAATCAGCAAGCTGATCGGCAAGGTGGAGCGTGCCGGTTACACCCTCGTGCCGCTGGACATGCATTTCGTCCGTGGCCGCATCAAGCTGGAAATCGGCCTGGCCAAGGGCAAAAAGCAGCACGACAAGCGCGAAGCCGAGAAAGAAAAAGACTGGCAGCGCGAAAAGCATCGCCTGTTGCGGAACAAATAATGAAGACATTCGGATTCGCAGGTTACTCGGGCAGCGGCAAAACCACCTTGATCGAACGTCTGATCCCGCTGTTCGTAGCACAGGGGCTGAAGGTATCCTTGATCAAGCATACCCACCACAATTTCCCCATCGACCAGCCGGGCAAGGACTCCTACCGTCACCGCACCGCGGGCTGCAGCGAGGTGATGGTGACTTCGCAATATCGCTGGGCATTGGTTCATGAGCTGCGCGACGAGCCCGAACCGGGGCTGAAAGAACAACTGGCGCGACTGGCGCCCTGCGATCTGGTGCTGGTCGAAAGCTTCAAGAACGAATCGATTGCCAAACTGGAGGTGCACCGCACTGTCCTCGGCAAGCCGTTGCTTTTTCCCCAGGACCCGAACATCGTCGCCATCGCCAGCGACCTTCCGCTGGAAACGTCGCTGCCCCAGTTCAGGCTAGACCAGACGGAAAACATCGCCGAATTTATCTTGCAACAAACGGGTCTTGTGAAAAATGGATAAGAAACAGAACATGCTCAGCGCTGACGAGGCGTTGTCCTTTCTGCTGGCACGAGTGCGGCCAGCAAACAAAACCGAACAGATCACCACGGCCGAGGCGCTGGGGCGGGTACTTGCCGAGCGCCTGACTTCGGCGGTCAACGTTCCTCCGCTGGACAACAGCGCCATGGATGGCTATGCCGTGCGAATCGCCGACCTCATCAATGCATCGACCCGGCTGCGGGTGACTCAGCGCATCCCGGCCGGCACAGTCGGGCAGCCGCTGGAAGCCGGCCAAGCCGCCAGGATCTTCACCGGGGCGCCGGTGCCGGCAGGCTGTGACGCGGTGGTGATGCAGGAATATTGCGGGGTCGAAGGCGATACGGTGACCGTCAGCAAACATCCAAAAATGGGCGAGAATATCCGCCGTTCCGGCGAGGACATCGCTGCCGGAGCCGAGATTCTTCCCGCCGGCATCCGGCTGCGCCCGCAGGAAATGGGGCTGGCGGCATCGGTCGGCATTGCAACCCTGCTGGTTTACCGCAAGCTGAAAGTAGCCACTTTCTTTACCGGCGACGAAATCGTCATGCCCGGGGAGCCGCTCAAGCCGGGCCAGATCTACAATTCCAACCGCTTCGTGCTGACTGGCCTGCTACAGGCGCTGGGCTGCGAAGTCGTTGATCTGGGGATCGTGCCGGACGACTTCGCCGCTACCGTGAAGGTGCTCGAAACCGCCGCCGGAGCGGATTTGATCATCACCAGCGGCGGCGTCTCCGTGGGCGAGGAAGACCACGTCAAAGCCGCGGTGGAAGCGGTCGGCAAACTCGATTTGTGGAAAATCGCGATCAAGCCAGGCAAGCCGCTGGCCTTTGGCGAGGTCGGCCACGGCGAAGAATGGCAAAAGGTGCCGTTCATCGGCCTGCCGGGCAATCCGGTCTCGGCTTTTGTCACCTTTTGCCTGTTCGTGCGGCCATTCATTTTGCGCAGCCAGGGCATTACCGCCGCTGCCCCGCAAGCCTTCTCGCTGAAGGCCGATTTCGACTGGCTGAAACCCGACAAGCGCCGCGAGTTTCTGCGCGCCCGGCTGCACACGGCGGAAAATGGCGAAGTTGGAGTCCAGCTCTACCCGCACCAGGGTTCCGGCGTCCTGACCTCCACCGTCTGGGCCGATGGCCTGGTGGAAATCCCGGAAGGTGCGACCGTCCGCCGTGGCGATACCGTCAAGTTCCTTCCTTTCACCGGATTGCTCAACTAACAGGAGGAAGCCCGCATGATCACCCTGCTTTATTTCGCCCGGCTACGCGAAGCCTTCGGCCTTTCCTCGGAGCAGGCGAATCTGCCCGCCGATGTCGCCGATGTCCGATCGCTGACTGAATGGCTGCGCCAGCGCGGCGGCGCATGGCAGGAAGAGCTTGCCCCAAATAAGCCGGTGCGCGTGGCAGTCAACCAGGACATGGCCGACCCGGACACGGCCGTGCGTGATGGCGACGAAGTCGCTTTCTTCCCACCCGTGACGGGAGGCTGAAATGCCGGTGCGCGTACAAACCGAAGATTTCGACCTCGGCGCGGAAATCCTTAATCTGCGCCGGGGAAATACCGGAATCGGCGCAGTCGCCAGCTTCGTCGGCCTGGTGCGCGATCTGGATCACAGTACCACGGTTACCGAAATGACCCTGGAGCACTATCCCGGCATGACGGAAAATGCATTGGCCGAAATCGTGGAAGAAGCGAAGCGGCGCTGGAATATCATCGATGCGCTGGTGATCCACCGCATTGGCCCGCTCAAACCCACGGATCAAATCGTGCTGGTAGCGGTCAGCAGCGCGCATCGTGGCGACGCCTTCGCCGCCTGCGAATTCATCATGGATTACCTGAAGACCCGGGCACCGTTCTGGAAGAAAGAGCAGACCGAAGCGGGCGCACATTGGGTGGACGCGCGTGAAACTGACGAAACAGCTGCACAACGCTGGACTGCGCCATCAGCCTGATTCACCCGGGTTAACAGGGGAGAAGGCGTTTATCGGAGAGCGAAAACTCGCCTGTTATATCAAGGTCATGCGGGGGAAGTGAATCATTCGGTCTCGTCTATCCAGGCCATCTGGATCGCTTCGAGAATTTTCTCGCTGGATTTGTTCGGGTCGTCATCAAAACCTGCCAACTCGGTAACCCAGCGGTGCAAATCGGTAAAGCGGACATAGCGGGGGTCCACTTCGGGAAATTGTTCGTAAAGCTCGATGGCAATATCCAGCGTATCGGTCCACTTCATGATGCCCTCCGTCAGTGCTGCTCGCTGGCCAGATTGATGGTGTATTTCGGAATTTCAATCACCAGATCCCGGTCCTTGACGATCGCCTGACAGGAAAGGCGCGAGGACGGCTCCAGCCCCCAGGCCTTGTCCAGCATATCCTCTTCCAGTTCTTCGGCGGGATCCAGCGATTCGAAGCCCTCGCGCACCACCACATGGCAGGTGGTGCAGGCGCACGCCTTCTCGCAGGCGTGCTCGATTTCGATGCCGTGCTCAAGCAGGGTATCGCAGATGGACACGCCGGGCTTCGCCTCGATCAATGCGCCATCGGGGCAGAGTTGTTCGTTAGGTAGAACTATCAGTTGGGGCATGGTTTAAATCTCAAGTTCTTCCAGTTTATGGCCGGTCAGTGCCTTATGTACGCTCTGGTCCATGCGTCGTCCGGCAAACATCTCGGAAATATGGTTCAGGCGTTCGACCTGCTCTTTGATCAGCTGATGATTTGCCCCTTCCAGGGTCCGGCGCAGCGCTGCCATTCCTTCATCGATCTCGGCGCGCTCCGCAGCGCTGAGCAGGCTGTCGCCGTTTTCGTTAAGCGCCGCCTCGATCGCTTCAATCAGGCGCCCGGCCTCGACCTGCTGCTCGCGCAAGGCGCGCGCCGCCATGTCGGCCTTGGCATTTTCCTGTGAAGTGAGCAGCATCCGGGTAATTTCGTCATCGCTGAGGCCATAGGACGGCTTCACCACGACCGAAGCCTCCACCCCGCTGCTTTTTTCACGCGCCGACACGCTGAGCAGGCCATCGGCATCCACCTGAAAGGTGACACGGATACGCGCTCCACCCGCCACCATCGGCGGGATGCCACGCAGTTCGAATTTGGCCAGGGAGCGACTATCGCTCACCAGTTCGCGTTCGCCCTGCACCACATGGATGCTCATCGCGGTCTGACCGTCCTTGTAGGTAGTAAATTCCTGGGCGCGCGCCACGGGGATGGTGGAGTTGCGTGGAATGACCTTCTCCACCAGTCCGCCCATGGTTTCCAGACCCAGGGAAAGAGGAATCACATCGAGCAACAGCCAGTCGTCATCGGAGCGGTTTCCGGCCAGCACATTGGCCTGGATCGCCGCCCCCAGCGCGACCACCTTGTCCGGGTCGAGATTGTTGAGCGGCTCCTGGCGGAAAAACTGCCCAACCGCGTGCTGGATCTGTGGCATGCGCGTCGCTCCGCCGACCATTACCACCCCCTTCACGTCCTCAGGCTCCAGCCCGGCATCGCGCAGCGCTTTTCGGGTGGGGGCCAGAGTCTTGTTGACCAGGCTGCTGGTGATATCGATAAAAGTTTCAGAGGTGAGCGTGAGATCCACCATTTCACCGCTACCAAGAACCGCCGTGATGCGCACTTCAGGACGGAGAGTCAGGTCTTCCTTGGCTTCGCGCGCGCGGGTCAGGAGCAGGCGCGCATCCTGCGGCTTCACGCCGGACAGCTTGGCCTGCTCAAGTATCCAGCAATAGATGCGGTGATCGAAATCGTCGCCGCCCAGGGCGGAGTCGCCGTTGGTCGCCAACACCTCGAACACGCCTTTGGACAAACGCAGAATGGAAATATCGAAAGTGCCGCCGCCCAGGTCGTACACGGCGTAAACGCCTTCAGCCGCATTATCCAGCCCGTAGGCGACCGCCGCCGCGGTAGGTTCGTTCAGCAGGCGCAGCACATTGAGTCCGGCCAGCCGGGCCGCGTCCTTGGTGGCCTGGCGCTGGGCGTCGTCAAAATAGGCAGGCACCGTAATCACCGCCCCTACCAGATCGCCACCCAGCGCCTTCTCGGCACGATCGCGCAGCACTTTGAGGATCTCGGCTGACACCTCTACCGGGCTTTTTACGCCGGCCACGGTCTTGAGCTGCACCATGCCGGGCGCATCGACGAACTGATAAGGCATGCTGCCGGCATCGGGCAGGTCGCGCAGCCCCCGGCCCATGAAGCGTTTCACCGAAACAACGGTGTTGTGGGGATCCCGGCTTTGCATCGCCTGCGCGGGATAGCCGACATCGGTACTGCCGTCCTCATGATAGCGCACCACCGAAGGCAACAATCCACGGCCATTCTCGTCATGCAGTACAACGCTCAACCCGCTCCTGACCGTTGCCACCAGGGAATTGGTCGTGCCCAGGTCTATCCCCACCGCCAGCCGATGTTGGTGTGGCGCGGTGCTCATGCCGGGTTCTGCGATCTGCAACAAAGCCATTATGCGTCCAAAGCCTCCAGCGCGTAGTTGATTTCCTCGCGCAATTTTTCCATGAATTTAAGCTCGCGTACAATTTCCGCAGCCTTCGGATAATTCTTTTCCTTATCCAGCAAATCAGCCAGCTGGTGCTGCTGCGCCTGAATTTCGGCGCGCAGTTGGCCGCTCAAATGCTCCAGTTCGGGCGCATCCTTGGCCATCTTGGCTTCGCCGATCGCCTCGCGCCACTCCATCTGCTGCATCAGGAAGGCGGGCGACATCGCCGTATTGGTTTCCTCGTGAAGCTCGACGCCGTTCAAATGCAGCAAATAACGCGCCCTGCCGAGAGGCTGCCTGAGTGTCTGGTAAGCCTCGTTGGCCTGCGTCGACCACTGCATCGACAGCCTGCGCTCCGCATCTGAAAGGTGCGCGAACTTGTCAGGATGGATCTGACTCTGGATGTCGCGATAAGCCTGCTCCAGCTGGATCAGGTCGATCTGGTAGAGCGGTGGAATACCGAACAGCTCGAAATGGTTCTTGCTGAAATCAAAATTCATTGCGTGCCGTTCATCCTATAAAAAGCAGTTATCCGCAGATTACACAGATTAACGCAGATAAATCATTAGGTTGTGAAAAATTTCCGGCACACCCGTTGGGGAAGCCACGAAAAATCGATAACATGCTGAAAATCTGTGGAAATCTGCGTAATCTGCGGATGAAATCGCCGTTTTTAGGGTCATGACCGCCTAGAAGCCGACGCTCTCGCCGCAACCGCACGAGCTCTTGACGTTGGGGTTGTTGAACTTGAAGCCCTCGTTCAGTCCTTCGCGCACGAAATCCAGCTCGGTGCCTTCAAGATAAACCAGGCTCTTCGGATCAACAAGAACCTTCACCCCGAAGCTTTCAAACTGGCTGTCGGTGTCGTTGAATTCATCGGCGAATTCCAGCGTGTAGGCCATGCCGGAACAACCGCTGGTGCGTACGCCCAGTCGCAAACCCACTCCCTTGCCGCGTTTTGCGATGTAGTTCTTGATGTGGGTGGCGGCCTTCTCAGTCAGGGTAACTGCCATGCTCTATCTCCTTAATTAGAACAATCCGAACCTTTGCAGGCCGCGGTTTCAACCATCTCGCCATGCTTGGCCTTATAATCGGCCACAGCTGCCTTGATTGCGTCTTCCGCCAGCACCGAGCAGTGAATCTTCACCGGCGGCAACGCCAGCTCTTCCGCAATCTGGGTATTTTTGATGGTGAGCGCCTCGTCCAGGGTCTTGCCCTTGACCCACTCGGTCACCAGCGAACTCGATGCGATCGCCGAGCCGCAGCCGTAGGTTTTGAACTTCGCATCCTCGATCACCCCGTCCTTGTTCACCTTGATCTGCAGCTTCATCACGTCGCCGCAGGCGGGCGCCCCGACCATGCCGGTGGCAACGCCTTCGTCGTCCTTGTCGAAGGTCCCGACATTACGGGGATTTTCATAGTGATCCAAAACTTTTGTGCTGTAAGACATTTTAAACTCCTGTAATTAATGCGCCGCCCACTGTACGGTACTTAGATCGATGCCTTCCTTGAACATATCCCACAGCGGGGACATTTCGCGCAAGCGGCCGATCTTTGCCTTCACCAGATCAATCGCAAAGTCGATCTCTTCTTCGGTGGTAAAACGACCGATGGTGAAGCGGATCGAACTGTGTGCCAGCTCGTCGCTGCGGCCCAGGGCGCGCAGCACATAAGAAGGCTCCAAACTCGCGGAAGTACAGGCAGAACCGCTGGAAACCGCAAGTTCGCGGATCGCCATGATCAGCGATTCACCCTCGACGAAGTTGAAGCTGATGTTGAGGTTGTGCGGCACCCGTTGTTCCATGTCGCCATTGACATGCGCCTCCTCGATTTGCGACAGCCCTTTGTAGAGCCGGTCGCGCAGGGTGCGAATGCGCTCGTTCTCGGTGGCCATTTCCTCACGCGCGATGCGGAATGCCTCGCCCATGCCGACGATCTGGTGCGTCGCCAAAGTCCCGGAACGCAGCCCGCGTTCGTGACCGCCGCCGTGCATTTGCGCTTCCAGCCGCACGCGCGGCTTCCTTTGCACGTACAGCGCACCGATGCCCTTCGGGCCATAGGTCTTGTGGGCAGAGAAAGACATCAGGTCGACCTTGAGTTTGGCCAGATCAATCGTCACCTTGCCGGTGGCCTGGGCGGCATCCACGTGAAAAAGCACACCCTTGGCACGGCAAACCTCGCCCAAGGCGGCGATATCCTGAATCACCCCGATCTCGTTGTTGACCAGCATGACGGAAGCAAGAATGGTGTCGGGGCGCAGGGCAGCCGTGAATTTCTCCATATCCACCAGGCCGTTTGTTTCCGGCATGAGATAGGTGACTTCATAGCCTTCGCTCTCGAGGTGGCGCATGGTATCGATCACCGCCTTGTGCTCGGTCATCACCGTGACCAGATGCTTGCCCTTGCTTTTGTAGAAGTGTGCGGCGCCCTTGATGGCGAGGTTGTTCGATTCGGTTGCGCCCGAGGTCCAGATGATTTCCCTGGGGTCGGCGTTGACCAGCGCGGCGACCTGCTCGCGCGCCTCCTCGACGGCCCTTTCCGCTTCCCAGCCGAACTCATGGGAGCGGCTCGCCGGATTGCCGAATTTTTCGGTCAGGTAAGGAATCATTTGTTCCGCCACGCGCGGATCAACCGGCGTAGTTGCGGAATAATCCAGATAAATTGGTTGCTTAATCATTTTTCACTTCTCCACTTTCCCAATGTTCCTGTTCGCCAAGAACGGCTCAAACCGCAACCAGCCTTTTCAGCCCGAGAATTTCGCCTTGCAGTACCCGCAAAAAACCCTCGATCTGACTCATTTCATTATCCCTGCCCAGGCTGACGCGCACCGCACACCGCGCCAATTCACGCTCGACC